>JARGOJ010000251.1:9240-10082 GCA_029210225.1 Planctomycetota bacterium | reverse complement strand
AGTGTTCGCCCAGGACGATTGAATCTTCGATCGCCAAAAGGGCGTCTTAGCGCTGCCATGGCGGTAGTGGACAATGATTGATTTTTGGCTTTTCCAGATCTTCGCCAGAGTCATCTCCCAAGTCGATTCTGGACCGGATGGCCCCTGAACAGTCGGAGCGAGAAGCCGCGGACCCAATTGTTTGAGCAGCCTTGACTTAAGCGAATTGTGCGCCAAGTCCGAGATGGAATTTTGCGCAGTGTCTTGTCCCTTAGGACCGGATTTCCAACCGTAAAATTTCGCGAAATCGAGGAGGATGATCTCTTTCGGGTAAGCCCTGGCGAAGTCGCTCACAGATTTGAGAACCTGTTCAATCTTCTCGCCATAGAGACCGTGACAGCAATAAAACTCGCCCTGTTTATCTTGAGCAATCCGAAGATCGAAGGCGCGGATGCCATCGTTAAGCTGTTCTTTGACAGTCTTGTTTTGACATTGTGACCATGCTCGGTAAATAGGGCCAGTGAGAGAAAGAGAGCGCTTCACTGCATCGGTATCCGGTGGAAGTCGGTCTGTCTTGGGTCGCAGAAGACTTTTCATTAACTTGGAAGCACCGCTATTGTGAGTACCCGGAAAGACAAGTTCGCTGAGTTTTTTTTGACAAAGTTTCGATTGATGACGCTCCATCCAATTCTTTGACACTGTGTGGCGCGTCTCAGATTGCGCAGATAAGGGACCTTGCTGACAGCAGACGACAAGAAAGAGCAGCAGGGAAATCCCGCGGTTGTTAAGAGTTCTCATAGTTCTTCTCGTCTTTTCTGTAGAAAGAAAGGTGATCAATCCCTAATTTTGATCAAATAGAATTG
>JARGOJ010000251.1:2780-9230 GCA_029210225.1 Planctomycetota bacterium | reverse complement strand
CCGAATCGCCCATGACGCATCAATCAGCGCAATGGGTTCGGGAT
The DNA here is from genome assembly GCA_029210225.1 of Planctomycetota bacterium. Taxonomy (GTDB): domain Bacteria; phylum Planctomycetota; class J058; order J058; family JARGOJ01; genus JARGOJ01. The sequence goes on along the minus strand of JARGOJ010000251.1, from coordinate 9,186 downwards.
GATGAACGTCTGGTCAGGTCGCTCTGGCGTTGGGTTAGAGGATAACAGGAATGACAGTCATTGGGTTCACCACAGTAGACAAGATCTATGAAGGTGAACAAGTCATAGTGTTTCGCGCCCTTCGGGACGAAGATCAGCACCCCGTCATTTTGAAGACCCTCCGAGGTCCCTATCCGAGTCGGCAAACCGTCGCACGATTCCAACGAGAGTTCGAGTTGACCTCCCAATTGACCCACGAGGGGATCATTGACACCTACTCGCTCGACGTGGTGGAAGGCGTTCACACAATTGTTTTGGAAGACTTTGCCGGATCATCACTCGATACTTTTATTGGAAGTAAGCGTTTAACAGTAAGACGTTGCTTAGATATCGCCGTTCAATTGATCAATGCATTAGAATATATGCATTCTCATAAAGTTATACACAAGGATATCAACCCGAGTAATATAGTCTGGAACCCCAGCACCCAGACTATGAAGGTCATCGACTTCGGAATATCGTCTAATCTCAGTCGTGAGACGATGACCGCTGGGACGGTGTCAATTATCGAAGGCACTCTTGCCTACGTCTCGCCCGAGCAAACCGGTCGAATGAATCGTGTTCTCGATTATCGTGCTGACTATTACTCCCTTGGCGCCACACTTTACGAGTTAATCACGGGTCGTCTTCCATTTGAGTCGAGTGACCCTTTGGAAATGGTTCACGCTCAAATTGCCCGTCTCCCAATTCCTCCGCATCAACTCGATTCCAGTATTCCGGCAGTTCTCTCAGATATCCTCCTCAAGTTGCTCGCTAAGAATGCTGAAGATCGCTATCAAAGCGCAGCAGGACTCAGGGCCGACTTTCAAGAGTGTCTCAATCGCTTGGACGGGAGTCATATTGAACCGTTTGAAATTGCAAAGGACGATTATGCGGGACAGCTCAATATTCCTCAAAAACTCTACGGCCGAGGCCCGCAAGTAGAGGCCTTAACCCAGTGCTTCGAGCGAGTCAGCCGTGGTCGTTGCGAGATTGTCTTCGTCGCTGGATATGCGGGCATTGGCAAAACCTCTCTCGTCAATGAAGTTCACAAGGTCATCTCCGCAGAGAGGGGGTCTTTCGTTAGTGGGAAATTCGACCAATTCAATCGGGGAATACCCTATGCCTCTCTCGCCGATGCCTTCAAAATATTCATTCGACAGATTCTAGGGGAGAGCGACCGAGTGATTGAGGAATGGAGAGCTATCTTCCTCAATGCCGTCGGAAAACATGGGCAAATTCTCATTGACGTTTTGCCCCAAATTGAATTGATTATTGGCGCTCAAAATCCTGTTGAGAGCCTCCCACCGGTGGAAGCAGAGAATCGATTCCACCTTATTTTTCGGCGATTCGTACGAGCGCTAGGAGGTGAAGGCCGGCCGATGGTTGTCTTCCTCGACGACCTCCAATGGGCGGACCTCCCATCAATTCGTCTGCTCGCTCACTTAGTTTTAGATCGGCAAACCAAACATCTACTCTTTGTCGGCGCCTACCGTGACAACGAAGTCTCCGGCGCCCATCCTCTCCTCGAAATGATCGAGAAAATTGGACGGAAAGGTGTTTCAACGACCACCTTGACTCTCGACCCCCTCACACAAGAATACGTCCAAGCAATATTGAGCGAAACACTCCTTCGAGACTCAAGTTCCATTCGTGCGCTGGCTAAGCTCTGTTTCGATAAGACGCAGGGCAATCCATTCTTTTTCAATCAGTTCCTGCACTCTCTCGCCGGACAAAAGCTCCTCAGCTTTGACCACAGTCAAAGGCGCTGGAACTGGGATCTAGAAGAGATTCGGGCACAGCAGATCACAGACAACGTGATTGACTTAATGGTCGAAAAAATTAAACAACTTGGAGCGAAGACCCAAACCCTGCTCATTACCGCCGCCATTATTGGTAACACCTTTACAAACAAACAACTCGCGTCTTTACAACAAGCCTCAATTGTCGACATCGACCTCGAGATTCAATCCGCCCTGCAGGAAGAGCTCATCGTCCACACTCGGAGACCCTATCGCGAGCAGCCGTTGGATAATGATGAAGAGGAGGAGTGTCACTATCGGTTCTTACATGATCGTGTTCAACAAGCGGCCTATTCTCTGATTGAAAAAGAGGAGTCCCGTTCAATTCACTTAAGGTTTGGCCGCCTCGTCAAGTCGCGAGCGGAGTCATTGAATGACTCCATCTTTGAAATTGTCAATCATATGAATCAGGCGACCGCGTTGCTAAAAACGCAAGAAGAACGGGATGAACTCGCCGATTTGAATCTCATAGCGGGGCAACGGGCAAAGGCCGCTGCGGCGTATCAACCAGCCTATGAGAGCCTGAGAACAGGTATCCGACTGCTGGGCAAAGCGTGCTGGACGCGTCGCCCGAAGGAGAGCCCAACTTTCTATCTTGAAGCGGCGGAGTGTGCTCTTCTCAGCACTGACTTTGAGGCTATGGACGCTCTCATCAATCAAATCCTCACTCATAGTCAAGATGTCTTAGTTCGCAGCGCGGCGGTTGAGATACGTATTCTCTCACTCATTGCTCGAGACCGTCTCAAGGAAGCCCTCGTCGCCGGTATTACTATTCTTCGAGATTTAGGTATCCGACTCCCTGAAGCCCCTGGTCAGCTGAATATAATCTCCGGTCTCATGGGAACGAAGGTCGCTCTCAGAGGAAAGAAGTCAGGGAGCATTGTCAGCCTACCAAAATGTGAAGATTCACAGCGACTGTCTGCGTTTAGGGTTCTCTCGAACCTTGGAGGCCCTGCCTACTTCTCAGTTCCAGAGCTGGTCCCGCTGCTCTCGTTCAAACTTGTGACCCAGTCTTTAAGATACGGTCTGTCTCCGGAGTCATCCTACGGCTTTGTTGTCTACGCTCTCGTCCTTTGCAGCATCGGAGAGATCGACAGCGGCTACGAGTATGGACAAACGGGTATCAAGCTAAGCAAGCTCTTCGACGATCAAAGATTGGCCATTCGGTCGACTCATGTTTTCTTCGGCTTCACTCGCCATTGGAAAGAACCTATCTCCGCGATCATCGCCGACTACCCCGATGTTTTTCTACAAGGTGTGGAGACCGGAGAATTGGAATACGCCAGCTACTCGGCCATGATGTGCACGATCTTCCTCTATTATTCGGGGCAAGATCTAAAGAGCGCTCACAACCAAATTGAGAGATTTACCGAATCGCAGAGAGGATTTAAACAAGCACCGTCCCTCGATGTTCAGTTGATCTTTCATCAAGCTGTCGTAAATTTATTGGATTCGGGATCTTCAAAGAGTTCAATAACGGGTGACTATTATAACGAAGAAGAAAAGCTCCCGACCTTCGCGACAACACGAAATGACCCGACGAAACTCTTCGTCTATTACTGCGTAAAAACTCATTTGTCAGTCCTGTTTGCCGACTACCAAGCCGCTGCGGTATCCGCCGACGAAGCACGGAAATACTTCGATGGTGGCCAGGGAACCTTTCACCTGCCGGTGTTTCACTACGTTGATTCCATTGCGCAGCTCGCGAGCTATTCGGAGAAGTCTCCCAAGACACAGAGGCTCAATCGAAAGAAGGTCGCCGATAACTTAAAGAAGCTGAAGAAGTGGGCTTCACATTGCCCCGCGAATCATGAACATCGAGTGTCGCTCATCGAAGCTGAGTGCGCACGAATAAATGAGAAGCCTTCGGCTGCCCTCCAACACTATGACGACGCCATTGCAGCGGCCAAGAAAAATGGATTCCTCAACGACGAGGCCCTCGCGAACGAATTGGCCGCACGTTTTCATCTCGGACGCAACAGCAAAATCGTAGGCCGCGCATATCTCAATGAAGCCTACTATCGATATGAAGAATGGGGCGCCAATAGTAAGCTAGATCAATTGACCGCCGAGTTTCCCTGGCTGCTGACTGGGACCGGCCAAGTTCACTACAGCAAAGATCCGACAAAGGATACGAGCAGCCATACTGCGACAGATCTCGACCTGAGCGCTGTCATGCGAGCCTCACAAGCCATCTCGAAAGAGATTATCCTGACCCAACTCGTTCACAAGTTGATGCGAATTGTCCTCGAAGTCGGCGGCGCACAAAAAGGCCTACTCCTCCGTGAACAGGAAACCCGACTCATCGTTGAATGTGAAGGAATCGCCAACAACGAGGTCAACGTGGAGATTGTCGGTCGGCCCCTCGAATTTTATAACGGCTGTCCTCGATCAATCATCAAATACGTGCAAAACACAAGAGAGGACGTCGTTCTTGGGAATGCACACAAAACCGGACTCTTCACTGAAGACCCGGTTATTCTGAGAAACAAAATCCGCTCCGTTCTCTGTCTTCCAGTGTTACAGCAAAATGAACTCGGAGCCATTCTCTATCTTGAAAACAACCTCTCTACGGACGCCTTCTCCAAAGATAGAATTGATGTCCTCCGCGTCTTGCTTAGCCAAGCCGCTATTTCCATTGAAAACGCACAGCTATACAACACTCTCGAACTGAGGGTCGAAGAACGAACTCAAGAGCTGCAAAACGAGATTAAAGAACGGATTCGCATCCAAGAAGAGCTCAGACGTCTTGCGACGACAGATGGACTCACTAAAGCCAGTAATCGTCGTCACTTCCTGGAACTCTCTGAGAAAGAGTTTCAACGCGCAAAACGTTATCAACATCCTATGTCCGTCATCATGATTGATGCCGATCACTTCAAAGACATCAACGATACCTTCGGCCACGATATTGGGGACACTGTTCTACAAGAGTTGACAAAATCAGTGTTAAAAGAGCTGAGGAACTCCGACTTGTTTGGCCGAATCGGTGGAGAAGAATTCGCCGCAACGCTCCCGGAAACCGACGAAGCGGCCGCCATTCTCGTTGCAGAACGGCTCCGAGAAACAATTGAATCGCTTGTTTTGAAAGCCGGAGATGAGCAGTTTCACTTCACAGTCAGCATTGGAATCGCCATGCTCGGAGAGAAAGACCCCGAGTTCTCAACGATCCTTAAGCGCGCTGACTCCGCGCTCTATAAAGCTAAAGAGACAGGCCGGAACAAAGTTATTCTCGCCAATCCTCCAGGGGAATAGGCCAAGCTTTTTCCCAAGTTAGATTCAAAGACAACCTGAAGATTTTGAGCCTAGTCATTGACATTGGGACGATGAGCAACTCCGCCACTTTGCTATGATACTGAGTCAACTTGGAGGATGATATGGCTCGACGACCCGGAAAACGCGCTCTCACCTTGGCAGGCTCTTCAATTGTATTTGGAGCGGTTGTGGTCCTCTTTCTCCCATCGGTGCTAGGGGAAAATTCAGACCTCTCCTTCAGCGCAATCCAAGACCTAATTCTCGGCTCAAGCTCGACCGAAGTCCTTCAATCAGACGCTCATAAGGAAGGACATAGAGCGTCCTCCGTGAACGCGCAGGGGCAAGGTCGATCAGGACAAGCAAAGACCTCAATGAAGACATCCGAGGGAGCCGTTGAGGATCGTGATGCCGTGAGTCCCCAGAATGACAGAGGACGGTCCCATTCTCTGAGTCAATATGAAGGATCGAGAAAAGGCTCACCAACGGGTTCTCGGCGACCCCTAAGAGGATTCGACGCAAATACCGGGCGAACGGCTAAAGAGATTAAATCGGGCGCGAGAGCCTCGCCTAAGGGCGTCAGCCAGTCTTCTTCGACCACCTCACGTCCCAGCGATGCGAATGATCAAAGCAGTGACGAGGACAGTGAAGAAGAGGACGATAAACCCGAGCTTGGCCCGACGATCTCGACCCCCATCGCGGGGAAGCTCATGAACTATCAAACGAGAAAAGGAGTTTCCGGGGCAAGCCTTCAAATATTGGTCTTTCATCCCCTTTCTACGGTCCCAGGCGCTCCACAATGGGTTACCGCGACCGCAGCAAACACTAATAATGATGGCTCCTTCTCTCTAAACGTCGAAATACCAGAAACACCCGCCGCCGGCGCAGTACTTGGCCTTATTTTTAACCACAAAGACCACACTCCCGTTGCAGGGATCCCTATTTCTTCGATTTTGGCCGGGAAAGCGACAAACTTAGGGGTTTTCTGGCTCGGCGGCGCCCCACTGACGCTCCAAGGCACTGTGACTCCGGCCGCCATCGCCGCCAGCTCAGCCCTTGTTGACACGGGCGGACTCAATCCTTTGGCTTGGGACCTCCGCGTCCGAAACACAATGCTGACGCTATTCCCGGTTTACAAACCTGGACAGAGTGATTTCAATCTTAGTATCGGCGCCCAGGAAAATGACTACGAGAATCAACGCTGGATGAGCCTACACTCCGATGGACAGTGGCTTGGATCTCAATCGGCCAAATTCACTCAGGTCGATGTTGAACGTGATGGACAAACAAAAAAAGAGCTTATTGCCGAGGTCAATTTCGTGCTCGGACCAGAC
>JARGOJ010000251.1:601-2770 GCA_029210225.1 Planctomycetota bacterium | reverse complement strand
ATTAATGGCGGCGCTCTTCCGGGGGCGGTCGTCACAGCCCTCACTTCAGCCTCAGAACCGCCACAAATACAGATCACTGGCCCGAACGGCGGCTTTCGCTTTGAGAAGCCCCCCGCTTCGCTTCGAGCCTTTCGCGTGGAACATAATGATTATTTAAGCCAGGAGTATCCTTACGATCCACGCGCCGCAACTCCACAGTTTGAACTGACGACGCGGCGGCCAAACATACCAATGAGCCTGACCGACTCCGTCACCGGAGATGCGATTCAATCCATCGAGGTAACCCTGGTTGGACCATCGACGCCAGGGAAAACACCGCCAAGCCAACAATTAACGCTCTCATCCCCCACCGGGCAATACGCACTCACTGCTGCTTTTGCAATTGTCAATGTGATATTCAGAGGAGAAGGCTACTTTGAGTCAAATGTTCTGACCCCCAATAACAATCCAAGTGAGTCCCAAAGCGTCTCTCTCACGCCCGCCCGTGTCGTGACACAAAACGCTCGGGAAGCGAAGGCCCGTAGCGGAGCAAACAACAAACCAAGCCATGGCATATACTGGTATGACTATGAGACCCAATCCTTACTGGCTTACTCGCAGGCAAACTGGCTTGAGTTTGAGATTGACTTTGGCTCGGAGCTGGCAGCCTTCGACTTCGAACTCGGCGCCAGGAACTTCCGTATCATTGATCATAAATACCACTTTCAAGTACAGGTCGACTTCCTTTCGATGGAGCCCGGTCGTCTTTCAATTCTCGCGCATCAAACCGAAACTCAAACTGCTCGCCTACGCTTGCCTCCAAGTACCGGTGTTCAAAGAGTACGAATCACCTGGCTTAACGACCGCTATATTCCGGGCCAGTTAGATGCAAACATTGTCGTGGACTGGGTGAAGTTTCATCAGCGCCCTTTAACGCCCGAAGAACAGAGCGCAGGTCAGTAGTTCTCACTCACTATCGATTCACTTCTGCTTCCAGTAATTCCAGAGAAGAACGAGGACCGAGGCGTAATCATCCGTCCAAGGATCAACCTCGACATCGACTTGCTCGACTGAGACCCAGCCCAGATCTCTAAATGGCTTTCTCGCTTGATCTTCATTCAAAAAGAGCATCCATTTGGCAGGAAACAAGAACTCACCGGAGACTTTCTTTGGGCCAATTTGTCCATCCATGAGATGAATCTTTAGTTCTTTCGCTGTGTGAAAAAGAACCGGCTTGAAGTCATAGATTCGATTGGTCACATGGAAGAATAGAAGCCCGTCTTTCTTCAGTTTTGATCGATAAAGAGAGAGGGCCTCCACCGTGAGTAAGTGGACAGGAACAACGTCGCTCGAAAACGCGTCGACGATGAGTATGTCTAAACTTCTGTCAGGAACATCTCGATGAATTGTGAGCCTCGCGTCTCCCGCGACAACGCTCACCTCGCCCTTTGCGTTCCCCAAAAAATCGAAGTAATCACGGGCAATCTTTTCGTTGTCGGGATCGAGCTCATAGAAGGTCATTTTATCGTTTACGCGGTTATAGCTCGCCAAACTACCAGCACCCAAACCAACAACCGCAATGTTTGATGCTTTGGGACCTCGCTGAAAGAGAAACTGTCCAAGCTTATTCTCGGGATGATAGTAAGTTAAGGGCTTAGGCCATTTATCTCCGACGACTTGGGCGCCATGAATGGTTGTTCCATGAGCGTAGTTCCTCAAGGTTCCCTTGTTCACGCCACCGATTGTCTGCTCGAAAACTCGGTGAATGCCATAGTAGTTTCGATAAGTAAAAACAACCTTTTTGCCATCCGGTTTTTCAGGAAATGCCGTCATCCAGGACACTGAAAGGCCGAGAATACAAGTCACAGTGGCAAGCGCAACGACTTGCTTTAGGGAATCCCGTTCATGGATTTTGGCCCAGGCAATCCTACCGATAACGAGGAAGACAGAGAGCAGTGCGATGCTCAAAGCATACTCGTGGAGCTGGGTAAAGATCGCCGGAGCGACTAAGGTGACAAAGACTCCCCCAGCTGCGCCACCGACAGATAAGATTAAATAGAAACCGGTCAAGCCGGACTCACTGGGTCGCGCTCTATATAGCTCTCTATGACCGGCGAGGGTCATCGCGAAGAAGACGAAGAGGTGGATAGGCGTCTCCTGCCACCTCAGAGAAACGTGTCCTACCATCGA
>JARGOJ010000251.1:0-591 GCA_029210225.1 Planctomycetota bacterium | reverse complement strand
CAATATCTCTGGGAGAAACCTATACTTTGGAGAGTCGAACAATGGATTGGGCCTAAAAATAAACACGAAAGTGAGGGTATAGAGAATCAATGGCGCAACCCAGAGGAATGGAAATGACCCGACATCATTGGTGATGACATTCGTGACGGCGACGAGAAGCATGGAAGGGAGCGCAGAGAGGAAGAACCAATAACATTTCACGAGATATGATGGCGTCGCTGCGACTTCTTCGGCTGTGCTCTCGGCCACTGTCTCTGGCACCGGCTCCCCTTGACTCTCTGTTGATGTCGCCGCCACTTCAGCTCGAATCGCAACTCTAGATGCGACCCATGTTAGTCCCACATAGAAGACGTACCCCGCCGTCCAAAGCCACTTTTGGGTTCGCAGGTTCAGGAACGGCTCGATCACCGTCGGGTAGAGGACAAGCCCGAGTAGCGCTCCTAGATTGGAAGCAGCGTAAAGCTGATAGGGGTGTTTTCTCTCGGGTGCATCGGAACGAGAAAGCCAAGTTTGAGCCATCACGCTAGTACTTGAGAGAACAAGAAAAGGCGCCGCGACGCTTAAAACAACAGATACAGCAAGAGATAGGAT
>JARGOJ010000250.1 GCA_029210225.1 Planctomycetota bacterium | reverse complement strand
GGCGTAACTGATCGCCTCGCCAACCTTCGCAAGCGCTTGCAAGAGATCGCGGAGACCTTTTTCGCTATAATCGTCACCATAAAGGCTCGCGATTCTCGACTCTAAAGTCTCTCCTTCAATGACCTTCATAACCATATAATGTTGACCGCTCGCGACTTTCCCCGCTTCATACACAGGCGGGATCGCAGGATGATTCAGCCGCGCTGTAATCGTCGCTTCCCTTATGAAGCGCTTCAAAACCCGCGGGCTGCTCTCGTCGAGCAAGAGCTTTAACGCCGCGTCTCGCCCCAAGCAGTTATCCCGAACGCGATAGACAACACCCATCCCTCCGGCCCCGAGCTTATCAATGCGCTCCCAAAGCAACTCCGCGTGGGGTCGAAACCACTGATCTTCTCTTAGGATGTCCTTAAGCTCGACCACCAAGTTCTGCTGACGGCTCCCCTCTCCGCGGGCCGCTGGCTCAATGCCGCCGAAGACCTCATGCTCTCGTCCCGAATTTCTCCAGCGATCTGGTGTGGGAGGACGTTTCTTTCTTGAAGAAAGGAGCAGAGATCGTGGTTGGGATAGGCGGCAAGTTCTTGAAGAGCGTGGGCAATCTGATCCCGAGGTAACAGCCCTTTATGCATCAGGATAGAAGCTTGTGCCTCGTTGAAATTCATGATGGAAACAAAAACCGTTCGCTAAATCGATCTTAATGACTCCCTATTTTAGCCTTCAATTAAGATTCAGCGGTGACAGAAATTGAGAACTTTCATCCTTCTCCCAGTGATCCACCCCTCTGTCGTCGAATGCTCTTGCCAAGGCGAAGCCTCGCCCTGGCAAGAAGGCGTCGAACACTGACTTCGCTGCGGCCCAGCCGCTCAGCGATCATGGCCGCAGATTGCTCCTGGAAATAGCGAAACAGAATGACCTCAGCCTCTTCGACAGGCAAATCGTCAAGAGCGGCCAACAAGAACTCCGTATCTTCACCTCGAACACAGGCCTGGCTGGGGCTCGTGCTATTCGATCGAACACGGTTAAAGACATCCGATCCCCGAGCGAATCCTTTTTTTGGCCGTCTCTTCGCCGCCTTCACATGTTTGACAGCGTCTTGGATACGATGATCGACAATCCGATAGATCCACGCGCAAAACGCCCCGGAATCCCGAGATTGATAATTCGAGAAGGATCGATGCGCCTGGAGATAAGCCTCCTGGAGCACATCAACCTCGTCCAAGGATTCACGCAATTCAACCCCCAAGCGATAACGAATGTAAACAAGGAGCCGCCCCTCAAGCCTCTTAAAAAGGGCATTATAGGCCGTCGCATCGCCTCCTTTGGCGCGATGAACGAGCTCTTCGGTGTGATGCCCTGCGGGGTCCTCAGCAAGCAATTGTCTAAACATAGCTTTGTCCCAATTGACTCACAGCGCTGCCCGATTGTCTTGATACACTACGAACGAGAACTCCATTTCGCTGCGTTGTCTCGAATGCTCGTGAATACTAGTTGCTTCGGCAGTCCGATTCACTGTGCTTCGTTCCTAGCAGCAAACTCGATTTCTCAGTTCTCGTATTATCAACACAAACGGGCAACGCTGTCACATTGCTACACAGTTCTTCCATTGTCCGCTCATTCCTCCTCAGCTGATTGAATCGGGGGCCTCGAATTCAGTGAATTGGAGTCAAGGCGATGATCGAAGAGAGCCCCATTCGCCACGCGAAGCCGGGTCGCGGCAATCACTTGATCGGTGAGCGGTCCTCCCAATCGTTGAAGACTCAAAGCTCCGACAAGCGCTCTCTTTTCATCGCGCTCCGCGCCAAGGTAATCTCGAAGAGCTTGCATCGCTTGCTCCGGATTTTTTGCGGCCACCAGCGCCTGACAAATAAGACCCGCCAAGCGAATTTGTCCTCTTCGTAGCGCCGCGCTTTGGCGGGCCACAACGACTCGCTGAAACAAGCCTCGGGACTCAGTTCGGCCCCCTTCTCCCTGCTTCCTTCGACTCCAAAGCCGGCGCTGAGCTGTCTCAAGGGCACGCTGGTGCTGTGCCAGGGGAGACTTAGGAAAACGCGCCTGGGTGCTCCGGAGTGCGACTGGCAAGCCTACAATGCGTTGCTCCCCAAGTTCCATTTCTCCAAAGGTCGGCTGCTCTAGTTCTTGCCAAAGTCCGGCTTCAGCCTCTTCAAGGGTCCGCTGAATCCTCTTCAACGCTCCATAGACTTGACCGTCCTCATCGCCTTGCAAGGCCCTGGTGAGATAGGCAATCGCGATGCCGTCCGACTCAGGGCCACGAGGCCACTCATCTCGTTCAATCCTTCCCAACAAGGCTTCGAGCTTGTTAGAGCTTTGCCCAGATTTTTCCAGGCTTAGAGCATCTTGACTCTTCAGAGAAAAGCATAACGCTCCTAAGAGAAACCCCGCCAAGAGAATGAGCAACGATGACACGGCCCTGCGTTCAAAGAATGGAGTCTTTTGCTGTTCGCTCGGTGCCAATGAACCCGCGCTGTCGGTCTCGGGAGAGAAATACTCACGGAGGCATTGAATAATCTCCGAGACGCTCTGAAAGCGATGGTCAGGATCCTTCTCTAGACACTTAAGGCAAAGGGCTTCCAAAGGGTGTCCTCGGAAGAGATCGCCGCGAATTTCAGATGGCCGAGGAGGATTCTCCTCGATAATGGCGACTGTCTTTGCGACATCGGGGAGCTCAGCAAATGGGGGCGCCCCGGTGAGCATGTGATAGAGAGTGGTCCCTAAGGCATAAACATCCGCCCGGGCATCCGTATTCTTCCAGCATCCTAAAACTTGCTCCGGCGCGGCGTATTGAAGCGTGCCCATGAAATAACCGGTTTTAGTGATTCCCCGGGCTTTACTATCAGACATTTTGGCCAAGCCGAAGTCAGTCAGGAGAACTTGACCTTGCTCATTGAAGATGACATTTCTTGGCTTTACATCGCGGTGAAGCACCGATCTTTGGTGAGCGTGAGAGAGCGCTTCGGCTATTTGAAGAGTCAATTGAGCGCTTTGGTGAAGAGAAAGCACGCCCTTCTCTTCTAAGTAGTCCGCCAGGGATTCGCCGCGTATCAAATCCATGACAATGTAGTCGAGACCCTTATGCTCTTGAATATCGTGAATGGTCACAATGTGGGGGTGATTCAAGCGGGCGATAATTTTGGCTTCTCGTTGAAATCTCTCAAGGGAGTGCCCCTCCACAGTTCTCGATCGCTTTAGCACCTTCACGGCAACTTCTCGGCCAAGGCTCGGTTGAATGGCGCGATAGACCACACCCATGCCACCCCGACCGATCTCTTCAAGGATCTTATAAGGACCAAGCTTTTCAGGGGTCTTGTCGACAAGGGTGCAGGGCGCGATCAACCCAGTAAGCGCTTGCATAGCCTCCACGCAATCTTCCACTTCCGACTTTGGTAAATCGAATTGAGTGGACAGCCCAGAAATTGAAATTGGACCCTGAGCCAACAATTGACGCTCAATCACTTCAGACAACCTGTCCAGTATGTCGTCTTTGTCGATGCCTTCGGACTGATTGTCCTGTGAGGCTAGCAATTCATGCGACTCCATGACTATCTCACTCTCCTTTCTCCGACGAATTCAATTGTAACCCAGATGGCCATTTCGTCAGAAAACAGCCCCCCCATCATCACTCAACAACGCGAGTTCAGCCTTTGTTTTAGAGCCTGGTTCGAAGAGAAAGAGCGTAGTTTTCGACAATTTCTTCTCAACAATTTTTGTCAATCGCGCAATAACTTTGCTTAATTGAGGAATACGCGAGCGCTTCGTCGAGTGCTTAAACACAGCCTTATAGTCTTGCAGAGCGTTGTGAAAGGACTGCAGCTTCGTATAGACAAAGGCTCTATTCCTATAGAATGTAGGGAATTTGGGTTGTAGAGCAATTGCCTGATTTAAGTCGTCCAAAGCTGCCTGATAGTCCTTTTTCTCAGCGCAGACAAGCCCTCTATTATTGTAGGCAATGGCGTTCTCGGGATTGCATTCAATCGATCGGCTATAATCGTGAAGCGCCCCAAACAAGTCGCCGAGCTTCTCTCTAGCGGCGCCTCGATTATTAAAGATCATAGAGCAGTTCTTACTCAGCGCCAGGGCGACAGTGTATTCTTTCACGGCTTCCTCCAAGCGACCAAGGCGCGCTAAGATGACGCCGCGATTATTGACAATACTGCCATTACTCGGGTTTAACTGACAGACCATGTCGTAGTCTTTGATAGCGTTCTCATAGCGCCCCATTCGACCATATATCAGCCCCCGACTTGAGCGCGCCTTGACGTGATCGGGGTTGTTGCGTAAGGCTCGGGAGTAGTCTCGAAGCGCCTCTCGGTATTTTTTCTTCTTTCGATAGAGCTCGCCTCGCTCAAAGTAGGCGCGACCGTAATTCGGTTTTAGAAAAAGGCTGTAGTTGTAATCGTTCAGGGCCGCTTCATACTCGCCAAGTTCCCTATAGATGCCGGCTCTTCGAAAGAACGCATAGGCGTTGTTTGGATTCATCAAAATAAGCTCGCTGTAATCCTCAACCCCTCCCTCATAGTCCGCGATTTTTTCCCGAAGGGCTGCTCGGCATTGGTAGGCCTCAATCTGGTCCGGGCACAAATCAATGGCCAAGCTAAAATCGCGATGGGCGACAGCATTTTCTCCAAGCCCCTGGTAGATTTTTCCACGACTGACGAAGGCCAGGGCGTAGCCTTCATCCAATTCAAGGACCCTATCCAAATCTTGAAGGGCGCGATCTAGTTGGCCGGTTTCGACGAGCGCCCGACTCCTATGATAGAAAGCTTCCAAGCAGCTTGGACTGATACGAATCGCTTCACAGAACTCTTCGATCGCGCCGGAGAAATCATCTAATGTCAGGCGAAGCAACCCTTGTTCCATGTAGAGACTGAGTTTATTTCGGCTTCGATCAACTTCGTAAATGCTTCGGTCAATATCCTGGCTCCGGCGCACCCGATCCAAAGTCGCGCACTCTCCAAAACGCAGAGAGAACTCTTCTAATCCAGCCATACGAGCAAGGTTTGATTCAGGTATTTTCGCCATGGTTCACATCCTTCTAAAGCCAATAGACTCTGGGCTGTTCCCTGCCCTCATCACAAGGTCAGAAAACAGCCTCGGGCCTTTAATTATGGGAGAGGCCGGGTTGTCGACATGACTAAGCCGCCCCCCGGTTTTTTAGCGCTGGTTCCAAAAACAGACTGCAAGCCTCCAGGGCTCGCCACGCCGAGATAGACTCGAATGAAATTAAGCGGAATAGTGTTCGCTCCATTCGACAAGGCGCCCGCCCCCGGCGTATCGGCAATCCCTCGCGCGTTCTCTAAGGTTTGATTCGCCGTCGCGAAAGCGTCAATAATCTCCGTCGTTAAATTGAGCTGCCCCTTCCCCTTTTTATCCGTCGTAAACTCCCCAATAAACTGAACAGGGAGCGCTCCGACAGTTGAGCTCTGCGCCATAAAGACTGTGTAGCGCGTTCGTGGCTTCAACCCCTTCGCATTAAAACGCAGTTGATCCGGCCCCCGCTTATCCTCGACCACCGTGACACCCGCGGCAGCCTGCGAGCCATCTTGAGCGACTAAACGCACCCGAATGAGACGATCGAAGAGACCCCGAGAGTTCGAGCCGGTTTGGGCGAGAACCATTGTCCCGAGGAAAACGAGGGTGATCCCTGTCGCGGTGGCAATTAATATATTCCTACTCATTTGAACGTCCTTCACTTTCTGGTTTCCTACACTTTTCACTTTCACTCCCTGGTCTCGAACCCGGTGACCAAGAAATAGGGTAAGATAAAGCGACGGGAAGTCCGAACACCAAAAAATGAAAAAAAGCGCGTCAACAGCAAAAAGTTTGGAACAAGGCCATCAATTCAGCTTTTATTGCTTTCTATGACGCTCTTCTTGTCGAATTGTATGAATCGCAAGACTTCCGGCGATCCTCGATAGAACGCGAAAAGAGTCCCCCACGCTTGAATCTCAGCAAAGAGGAGCTCGGCTTTAGTATTGCAGCTATGAAGAAGGCAAAAGTCTGAATAGCTTGACTCGAATGATTGTTATAAGAAGTCGAGACACTTCTCCCATAAAGGACAGACCATGGTGAAACCTTCACTCTTCATTCTGATACTCTCAGCCTTGATCGCTCCGGGCATCGCCCAAGCCCAATCTGTGGACGCAGCGCTCCAGAATGAAAAGGGCGCCCAAATCATATTTGGAGAGCGTGTCCTCACCGGAGCGATCCCAAGCAACATTAAAAAACCTGGGAGCGTCAGCACGGTGGTGAAGTCATGGCAGGGCGCCTGGGCCAAAGGAATTGATGCTGCGCTCTACTGGAAAGACAACAAGTGCTACTTCTTCAAAGGATCGGAATATCTTCGCTTTGATCTCAAGTCGGGGACTGTCGATAAAGGCTATCCCCGCCCTATCAAAGGGAACTGGCCTGGTCTCTGGGACAGCGGGATTGATGCCGCGGTGAATTGGGGCAACGGCAAAGCCTACTTCTTCAAAGGCTCCAATTACATTCGTTATTCCATTGAGGACGACAAAGCCGATAAGAACTACCCCGCATCAATCAAGGGGAATTGGCCTGGCCTTTGGAATGACAAGATTGATGCGGCCTGCCATTTGGGGAACAACCGCGTTGTATTCTTTCGAGATAAAGAACACCTAATTTACGAAACAAAGAGCGACAAGGTCCAATCTAATAGTGTCGCCCTCAATGCAGATATCCATAGTGTGTTCTCCAAGAATATTCAAGTCAGCCCCGCCCCCAACGCCAAGCACGTCCTTATGATTGGTATTGACGGCTGCCGCCCAGATGCTCTGAAAGCCGCCAACGCACCGACCCTGCACAATCTCATAAACACAGGAGCTTACGCCAGTCACACACGGATTTTAGGACCTCGTAAAACCAACTCCAACACCGTCAGTGGCCCCGGTTGGTCGAGCCTTATGACGGGGGTTTGGGCCGATAAACATGGAGTCAATGACAATTCTTTTAAAGGGCGAAACTACCGACGCTATCCGCACTTCTTCGAACGTCTAAAAAGCGTGCGGCCAAAGAGCTTCACGGCCTCTATTGCAAGTTGGGGTCCTATCCCCGATCACTTGGTCAGCTACGCCAATCTTAATTTAAAGCTCTCCACCAAGAAGGGCTACCACGCCGCGGATGAAACCGCGACCAAAAAAGCTGTCGGGCTCTTAACGAAGAGTAATCCGGACGCCCTCTTCCTCTACTTTGGCAACCTCGATGAGACGGGACACTCAACAGGCTTCCACCCAAAGAACCCCAAATATATGCACGCCCTCGAAACAATTGATAGTCAGATCGCTCGCGTCCTCACGGCGCTGCGAGCCCGCCCGGCCTTCGACTTCGAGGATTGGCTCATCATTGTTTGCACCGATCATGGTGGTCACAAGAAAGGCCATGGCGGGGGACATAAGAACCCAGCCATCAATGAGGTCTTTTTGATTTTCCATGGTCGCTCGGTGAAGAAAGGCCTCATTAAAACGCCGAGCGCCTTGGTCGATGCGCCGGTGACAGCCTTGACCCATCTTGGAGTGACCATTAAGAAGTCTTGGGGCTTAGATGGCAAAGTCCTAGGTATCAAAGAGAAGTGACGACTGTGGGCTCCTGAGGGTCCAGCGCTCTGTCATTCACTGAAGTCGAGCCCGCGAACCGCTCGAAAGCCGAGGTTGCCAAAGCGCTTTGTCGGTGGCCAAGCATAGCGATGGCTAACCCTCAAATCGTTCGCCATGTTATACCAGCTTCCGCCTCGGATAGTCTTCTCCTTGATATCCTTTCGACGCCTCGCCTTTTCAGACTTTGGCCCGCTATTATAGCTCGCAATCCAACTGTCTTCGCACCACTCCCAAACGTTACCGAGCATGTCTTCGAGACCGAAGGCGTTCATTCTGGTCTTTGATTGAAAGGGTGAGCGGTCGTGGGTTTTCGATCCGCTATTCAGTTTGAACCAGCAGTATCGCTCCTTGACTGACATACCCCAGAAGTAGTCAGTCTTTGTGCAAGCCCGGGCCGCATATTCCCACTCCGCTTCGCTGGGCAATCGCAGCCCTGACCCCGCTTTGTCTAGCCACTTCCTAGCCTCAATCCAATTCACCATTTCAATAGGACGGTTCTCTCCTTTGAACTTTCGCTGATCTTTGCCCTCCAGACCATCCCACTCCTTCTGAGAGACTTCATAGATCCCTATTAAGAATGGCTTAACCCGCACCTTGTGCACGGGCTTCTCCCAGACCTGTCCTCTATCACTGCCCATGATGTACTCGCCGCCCGGAACCAATCGAAAGACAATTCCGCTGCGCTTATGTTTGTAGCTGGGCAATTGAAAGCGCTGATCAGCGCAACGAAACTCGTCCATGGTTAAGAACTGAAAGCCCGAGCCAAGCTCGCGGAGGACAATAAGACTGACAACCCATCGTTCTTTCTCGGAGGCCCGACTCCAAAGACTGGTGCTATTTAAACATTCTCTGCTTAACTGCTTCGCGTAGGCCTCAGTGAGAACTGGAAGAATGAACGAGTGGCTGTTGCCTGCTTTGTCTCGGCATTCAACCTTGTATTCAACCAAGCCTTTCAATTCAGGAATGGGATAAGTGAAGCGCCCGCCAGCTTTCAAAGCAAGCTGCTGACCATTAACAAAGACCTCGACTGGAGATTGATCCCGCGCCGTTCCCTGAACAGCCTTCTCTGTGTTTGGCACAATAAGTAAATTCTCGGAGCCGTTCTCAATGAGTATCTTTGGGTCTTCTGAGTCCCTGACAATTTCAATGATTTGGTCAAACTCCTGCGTCAAAGAGCGGACCCGAAACTTGTTAGGTCCTTCATTCAGCGTCACCATCCACACAAGACGACCACTCTCATCCGTCTCAATCTCATAGCTGTCTTGAGAAACCGAGAAGGACTCCAGCTTCAACGACGCCTGTTGGTTAAAGATGAGCGTCAGTTTCAATTTTTCTTTTGAAGTATGACTCGGGGCCGATAATTGAACGAGGGCGAGATCCTTGGGGGAAAACAGGACGAAAAGGAACGGTAAGCAAAGCAAGAGCGCTAGCGCCGCCACCCCTGCGAAGATTCGTGGAGCGAGAGCTGGCCTCTCAAGATTGTCCTTGTTGGTCTTAAGGGTCTGAACAATCTCGGTCATGGTCGGGCGAGCGGCCGAGTTCTTATTGAGGCATTGCGTGAGCAACTTATCTAACCACGCTGGAATCTCCGGGCGCAGAGTCCTCACTCGGGGCACTTGGCGGTTCATCAGGCAGAACACAAGTTCAATCGGCGTCTTCGCCATGCCCTCAAAGGGCGCCTTGCCGGTCAAAGCATAGAACAATGTTCCACCAAAACCCCAGACGTCCGAATGGGTCCCCACGTCGCCGAAGTTCGTTTTGAGGCGCATTTGTTCGGGAGCCATAAAAGCAGGACTCCCGACAATTTCTCCAGTCTGAGTCAGGGTGCCATTGAGGCCTTCGAGGAGGTCGTCGAGCTTCTCGGCGTCTCGACGGACGAGGCCAAAGTCGATGAGGACCGGTCGCTCAGTCTTTCCTTCGATCAATATATTGGTGGGCTTGAGATCGCGATGGACGAGCTGTTTCTCATGACAGGCTTCGAGGGCCTCAGCGAGGCCAGTGAAGAGCTCTATGACCTTTCCCAAGGACAGCCTGGACGAGCTTTGACTGTTCTTGAAATTATAGTAGGAGCGAAAGGTCTGCCCATGGATGTAGTCGATGACAAGATACGGTTTTCCGTCGACTTCACCCCATTCTCGCAATCGAACAACATTCCGGTGAGAGACTTCGCGGAGCGCGACCATTTCTCGTTTGAAGCGTTCGAGGCTCTTAGGCTTAGCCTGATGAGAGCGAAGCAGTACTTTGAGAGCGACAACATCCCCAGAATCCTTATGCCGGGCTTTGTAGACCACTCCCATAGCACCGTGGCCAAGCTCGCCTTCGATCAGGTAATCGCCGAAGGTCCTTAGTTCCTTCTTGTTTCCAACGACAGTCCCCGTGCCGCTTGGGTCATCGGAGACAATATCAATGATATAGGGAGCTGGAGTGGGGGCAGGAAGTCCAAGTTGCTGGCGCGCCTTCTCCT
>JARGOJ010000249.1 GCA_029210225.1 Planctomycetota bacterium | reverse complement strand
TCGCCGCCCCGATCATGGCGTAGGCGATTCCAGCGTTACCCGACGAAGAATCGAGCAATCTGCGCCCTCCCTCAAAGCGACCTTCTTCCCTGGCCTTAATCAACATGCGAGACACCGGACGATCCTTGATGGACCCACCGGGATTGCACGACTCAAGCTTGGCGAAGAGGCGACACCCAGAAGGCAACGCATCACCAAGCTTGATCTCAATCAAAGGCGTGTTGCCGATGCCTTGAAGTAGCGCTTCCATCACGCTCCTGCCATAGAACAAAACTGCGCGTAGTCGATATAGCCAGGGAACTCGCCCTTACCGCTGCAATAGGCACAATCAGGGTCGCGGTCGAGCTGAAGCTCAGTAAATCTTGCCCTGAGAGCATCGTAGTGCAACAAACGCCCGGCGAGGGTATCCCCGAGAGAGAGGATGATCTTCACGGTCTCGACGGCTTCTAAGAGTCCAACAACCCCCGGCAGAATGCCTAGAACTCCAGCCTCAGCGCAAGATGGGGCCATTTCGGGAGGAGGAGGTTCGGGGTAGAGGCAACGATAGCAGGGACTGGGATTGCCAGGATTGTTCGGCCAGAAGACCGAGACTTGTCCTTCAAAGCGGAAGATAGATCCGTGGACATTGGGAATCTTCAACTTCACGCAGGCGTCGTTGACAAGATAGCGAGTGGGAAAGTTATCTGAGCCGTCGACTACGATGTCATATCCATTGAAGATCTCTTCAACGTTGGAGCTATCCAGGCGAGTCTCGTGGGCCACCACATTCACCGCTGGATTCAAACCTTTGAGGGTGATCTCAGCGCTCTTAACCTTAGACATTCCGACGCGGTCGTCGGTGTGCAGAATCTGGCGTTGGAGATTGCTGCGATCGACCACATCATCGTCGATGATGCCGATGGTGCCAATGCCCGCCGCTGCTAAATAGTACGCCGCTGGAGAGCCTAATCCACCGGCTCCAACGAAGAGCACCTTGGCGTTGATCAGCTTGAGCTGGCCCTTTTCGCCAACCTCGGGCATGAGCAAATGACGCCCGTAACGCTCGCGCTGATCGGGAGTGAGACGAGGGGGAATCTCGACCGGGAGCTTGTCATTTTTCCAAGCGTTGAAACCGCCGACCACGGAGCTCACTTTCGTGTAACCGAGCTGGGAGAGGTTCTCGGCGGCGAACAATGAGCGAACTCCGCCGGCGCACATGACAAGAACAGGATGATCCAGGTCGGGAACAGAGTTCTCAACGCGGAGTTCGAGGAAGCCACGAACGATGCGATGGGCTCCAAGCGGGCTCCCAGCAGCGACTTCATCGGGCTCCCGCACATCGATGAGCGCGGCGCCTTCGCTTTGCAAGCGTCGAGCTTCGGTCGGTGAAACTTCCGGGACGCTCGCTCGAAGTTGAGCGAGGCGCTTTTCTTTGGCAGCCATTCATTTTCCTCCCGCAACAGCAGGAACAATCGCGAGGACATCCCCGTCTTTTAACTCAGCGCCTAAGCCCCCGAGGGCTTTGATATTCCTCGAACCAAGGTAGACATTCACAAAAGATCGAACGCCGCCCTTCGCATCGAGAACCTTGGAGAGTACTCCTTCGTGCTTAGCGCCCAAAGCATCTAAGGCGTCCTTCACGGTCGCGCCAGAAACTGTGACTTCGTCAGCCCCGCCGGTCATTGACCGCAAAGGAGTGGGGATTCTCACTGTGACATTACTCATCGTTGACTCTTTCCTCTTCAAATCTCTTGTCTTCGTCATCTGCCAACCGCCACGAAGTCATAGCCGCCACGCCGTCCTTCGTTACGGACGCGATAATGTACGACCACATTGGCCATGCCTTATCGAGATCGGTTTGACTTGGTGCCGCGGGATGATCAGGGTGGGAGTGCCAGATACCGACGACTTCCTCCCCCAAGCTCCGAGCCTCTTCCTGGACGGCAAACATTTCGTCTGAGTCCATTTCAAATCGATCGTTTGCCCGTTCTGTATTCGTGTTGTTCAGCTGTCGCACGCTGGATACGATATTTTTAGTGCCCTCAGAGCAACCGAGCATCACGCCGCAGGTCTCGTAGGGATAACCTTTACAAACAAAGGCTTCGATTTCGCCGCGACAATCGGCGGGTAACACAAGCATGCAATTCCGGTTCCTTAGACTTTATCTCGATATTCGAACTTCGAACGTAGGGCGAACACCTTATCGGCCCGTACCCATCGGCGCAAGATCTGGTCTCACTGCCAATTTGCTGTCCCAAATTGTCTAAGTGTGGACAGAGAAGTCTGACAACTGCCGCTCGGAGCTTCGGAACCAAAGCTCCAGGCAAAGCAGGGACCACAAGGAATGCTGGTGATTCCACGTCCCCTGTTCGTGATCGACGATCATTTTTTCGACCTGCCCCGGCGTAAAGAGCTCTCTAGATTTAGCCTGAGGCGAGAGCAGTGTTTCTCGCAGGAATGAATTGAGTTGGCCTCGAAACCACGAGTCGATGGGGACGGCAAAGCCCTTCTTCTTTCGGTAGAGAAGTTTCCTCGGCAGGCGTCCAAGCAAGGCGCGCTTGAGCAGCCGCTTCGTCTGACCTCGGGCAACCTTCTGGGAAAGGGGCAAGCGAGCGACAAACTCAACCAATTTGTGATCCAAAAACGGCGCCCGAGTCTCTAGGCCATGGGCCATAGAGGTAATGTCTACCTTGGTCAATAAGTCGTCGGGAAGGTAGGTACGAAGCGCCATATGGAGGGCTCGATCACCTTCATTGTCGAAGTGTTGGTCGCCGTGGCGAAGGGCAAATCGACTTGGATCAACCTCCCCAAAGGATGCCTGAAGGTCCTTATTCAGCAAATTGTAGAGTTGCTCCGGGACCATAAGACGCGACCACCGCAAGGGACGGCGCTCCCGATCACCATTGAGAAAGGCCCCCATGAAACGTTTGAGTCGGTAGATGGGATCGTCCCGACCAAGCCGAGTCGGCAAGCCAGCAACCAAAGGACCTAGAACGCGCTGGCGAACAAAGGCAGGAACTTTATCGAGCAAGAGCGCCAATTCATTGGCAACAAATTGCATGTAACCGCCAAACATTTCATCGGCCCCATCACCGCTAAGGGCCACGGTGACATGATTTCGGGCAAGTTTAGCAAGGTAATAACAGGGTATGGCCGAGGAATCGGCGAAGGGCTCGCCAAAGCGATCAATCAGAGTGTTTAAGACGCTCACCGCGTCTGGTTCCACAACCATCTCCCGGTGAACCGTTTGATAGCGATCGACAACAAGACGAGCATAGTGGCGCTCGTCATAGGCCTTCTCTTGGAAACCAATCGAAAAAGTCTGAGGTCTAGCGAGACTCATTGACGCGACCACAGCCGAGGAATCCACGCCCCCAGAGAGAAACGCGCCCAAAGAGACATCGGCCATTTGGCGCATTCGAGTCGCTTCGTCAAAGAGCTCCAGGAAGCGCTGGTCAAGATTCTCCCGGTGCTTGGCCGTTGAAACGTCCCACTTCGGGCCATAGTCCAAGGTCCAGTATGGTTGAACCACAGGGTCTTGGCCCCACTCTTTCACCAGGTAACACCCTGGTTCCAGCTTCTTGGTGCCGAGAATGGCGCTAGAGGGCGAAGGAAAATAGCCCAGGCTCAAATAGTCTATGAGGCCTGGTTTATTGAATCGTAGGGGCTCGCGGCTGCCCTTATGAAGAGGCAAGGCCTCACTGGCAAAGAGAAAGCCCTGCTTCTCATCTCTGTAATAAAGAGGCTTCTGCCCGAGTCTGTCCCGCGCCAGGATCAATCGTCGCGACCGGGAGTCCCAAATGGCGAAGGCGAACATCCCGCGCAGCTTGGAGATGAAGCCGTCTCCGTACTCTTCGTAGAGGTGAAGAATAACCTCGGAGTCAGACTGACTGCGAAACTTGTGTCCCTTGGCTCTCAGCTCTTCACGGAGGTCCTCGTGGTTGTATATCTCGCCGTTGCAAACCAGCCAGATGCGGCCATCTTCGTTGCACATGGGTTGGCGTCCGGCGGGGGATAAATCAATGATACTGAGTCGGCGATGACCGAGAGCCATGGGTCCGAGGCACTCGACGCCTTCGTCGTCCGGTCCGCGGTGGATCAGCGCGTCCACCATCATTTGTATGTCTTCTGGCCGGGCCTGACGCTCCCAATCAGTGAAGAGGTACCCGGCCAAGCCGCACACAGATCACCCGCCTTCTTTACGCCGGCCCAAAGCCCTCAAAGCCTTAGACAAACCAACGATGAAGCCAAATACCAGGTAGACGATCCAAATGTTCACTTGAATGTTGATATTCGTCGGAGAAGCGACCAACTTGGCCCCTGGAACACTATCCAAGAGGCTCCAGGCCACAACGAGAGCGATGGTTGTGATTCCCATAAGATGAACGACAAAGCCTGAAAAAACGAAGGTCCCAAAGGTCGCGAGGAAAGGCCGCTTGTTCCCGCCGAGGAATCGGAAGAACGGACGCAGGGTCACCCGGGTGAGGTTCGGATTCCAGCCAGCCCAAAAGAGCTCCACGGCACGGAGAAAACGCCCCTTGAACAACATCGGTAGCACCTTGCGACGGAGCGTCTTTTTGAACATGCCCCGCTTGCCAAGATCCGCTGTAAGCGCCTGACGGCCTTGACTGTAATAGCCAAAAACGCGGTCCCACAGACTCCGAAAAAGCCAAAGAAAACCAAAGCTCAGAGTCGTATACCAAGCCAGCTGTCCGCTGAGGATGACCTTCCCCTTCTCCCCAAAGCTCAAGCTGTCAAAGCGAATGGGATCCAGGAAAATGTTTTCTTCAGGGCGAATCTTCATTTGAGAACGGAGCGGGTTCTTATCGAGCAAGTCCCCGAGCAAAGCCGTGAAGGCGTCATCCTCTCTGAGCACTTTTGACAAATCCCGAATCACAGAGTCTTTTGAGACGGTTGACTTTGCCTCAGCGTCCGCTCCTAAAACCAAGAGGGCGACGCCCACATCCCTCTTCAGGCGATTGGCACCATGGGGTCCTGGCAAACGATTTCTTAAAGCACGAATGACAAGAACTCCGAGCATCGCCCGGCCGAGGGCGCCCATTTTCGCTAACTCTCGGTTTAGGACCGCGACTTTCTTGGAACTCTTCAGAGCAAGGGGAGACGACTCCGCGCCCAGGATAAAGAGGCAGAGTTCGTTTGTTTTGCCGCCCTTGGAGAGGTCTTGATAGAGCCTCAGGCGATCAGGTACAGTGTTCAAGATGCCCTGTAAGACAGGTAAGACTCGCGACGCTCCGCCGCAGTCCTCAACAAGAACTTTACTGACTTCAAAGCGCAGGGTCAGCTCTTCAAGGATGACATTGAAGCGTTCGAAGTCCGGTTCGTCCGGGAGGCTCAGGAAGCCTTCTTCTTTAGGGAGATTTGCGACGCGCTCTTTCTCCGCCTCGGGGAGGGCCTCAATCTTTGTCCAAGTCTGACCAGACGGCGATCCATCGACGAGCAGCGTCCATGGATCTTCACTTTGGGTTTGATAGAGGGTGGCCTCGGGAGACGGCTTGGTCATGACTGAAGGACAGGGAGAACCCGGCCGTCTTTAACCAGCGCCTTCTTCTCAATGTCGACCAAATGACAGCTGACCCAATGCTCTCCCTCAACCTTCCGGAGTGTGGGAACCTCGGTCTTGCAGCGATCTTCCGCCAACCAACATCGAGTATGAAAGGTGCAGCCGGAGGGTGGATTGATCGGGCTTGGAACGTCGCCTTCAAGAATAATCCGCTCCCGACGCGCCTTAGGATTCGGCACGGGCACAGCGGAGAGCAAGGCCCGAGTGTAGGGGTGCAATGGATTGGCGTAGAGTTCCTTAGACGTCGCGGTCTCGGCAATTCGACCGAGATACATGACGGCCACCCGGTGAGAGATATGCTCAACAACGGACAGGTCATGAGCGATGAAGAGGTAGGCGATGCCAAACTCTTGCTGAATATCCATGAGCAAGTTCAAAACCTGCGCTTGAATCGAAACATCCAACGCGCTGACAGCCTCATCGCAAACGATGAACTTAGGCTTCAATGCGAGGGCCCGAGCGATGCCCACTCGCTGGCGTTGTCCACCGGAGAACTCGTGAGGGTAGCGGCCGATATAGCTGGCCGACAATCCGCAGCGCTCAAGCAAGTCTTGAACGATTCCCCGTCGTTCTTTTCGGGTCGCTAATCCATGAATAATCAGCGCTTCGCCAATGATATCTTCGACGGTCATGCGAGGATTCAAAGATGAATAGGGGTCCTGAAAGATGATTTGCATCTTCCTGCGCATGGCGCGCATTTCCGCGCCCCCCATTTTCATGACGTCTTTGCCTTCGTAGAAGACCTCTCCCGCTGTGGGAGGGATCAACCGAAGCAAGGTGCGTCCAGCCGTGGTCTTACCGCAGCCCGATTCACCAACCAGGCCAAGGGTTTCCCCAGCGTTGACCTTGAAGGACACGCCGTCGACGGCCTTCACCTGGCCGACCACCCGAGAAAGCAAGCCCTTCCGGATCGGGAAGTGTTTCACAAGATTTTTGACTTCAACCAATGTCATGGTTTAAGACTCCTAAGCTTCCCTGATTAGACCTCGAAGAGAGTTTCACCGCGCTCAACACGCAAGCAAGCCACCTGATGCCCTGGAGAAATCTCCACCAATTCCGGCTCCGTTGTTTTGCAGTCGTCAATGACGAACTCGCAACGGGTGTGAAAACGACATCCACTGGGATGATTCAGCGGATTCGGCACAGCCCCTGGGATCACCGTCAAGCGGTCTTGATCGGCGTCAAGGTGTGGCAAAGACTGAAATAAGCCGCGAGTGTAGGGGTGCCGAGGATTCTCGAACAGCTCATTCACGTCCGTATGTTCCACAACCCGCGACGCATACATCACCGCGACTTGATGAGCAATCTCCGCGATGACTCCAAGGTCGTGAGTAATGAACCAAATCGACATGCCAATGTCTTCTTGAAGACGACGCATGAGGTCGAGGATCTGAGCCTGAATGGTTACATCCAGGGCGGTCGTTGGTTCATCTGCAATGAGAAGCTTGGGCTTGCAAGCGAGAGCCATGGCGATCATGACCCGTTGCTTCATCCCCCCAGACATCTCATGAGGATAATTCGAGACACGCTTCGCTGGCTCTGGAATTCCAACCTTCTCAAGCATCTCCTCGGCGACCTTCCAAGCCGCCTTCTTGCTGAGCTTTTGGTGCAGCATGACAACCTCGGCGATTTGATCACCGACTGTATACACGGGGTTCAACGAGGTCATGGGCTCTTGAAAAATCATGGCGATATCGTTGCCGCGAATCTCCCGCATCCCTGGTTCGTCAAGCTGGACGATGTCTTTGCCCTCAAAGAGGATTTGACCACCGACGATCTTCCCAGGAGGATTGGGAATCAGGCGCATGATAGAGAACGCAGTGACGCTCTTACCGCAGGCAGACTCCCCAACAATTCCGAGGGTTTCTCCCTTGCCAATTTTGAGGTTCACACCATTGACAGCCTTCACGATGCCTTCGTCGGTATAAAACCAAGTCTTCAAGCCTCGAACTTCGAGCAGCGTCTCTGCTTTCGATGTGGGAGCTGCTGGGGCAGCCGCCTTGGCTGTCTCTTTTGGAGCTTCAGCGGCAGGGCTGCTATCAGCGACGTTTGCTTTTGGAGTCTCGGGAGCCTTGGGAGCAACCTGTGGAGCGCGCTCAGAGGCTTTATTCTGGCGCTTTGAGTTTCTCTTAGACTTCTTTTTGTTCTTGCGACCCATTCTATCCCTACTTTCTGAGCTTCGGATCGGAGGCGTCGCGGAACGCTTCTCCAACAATGTTGTAGGCCGTGATCGTAATGAAGATCGCCATTCCAGGGAACATGGTGATCCACCAGAGCTGCTTCGGATCTTCCGAAGCCTCGTTCAAGATCGAACCCCAGGACGCTTGAGGTTGAGGCACACCGAAACCGAGGTAGCTCAGGGCGCTCTCGGTGAGGATCGCACCCGCCACTCCGAAGGTCGCCGCAACGAGCACGGGGGCCAGGGCATTGGGAACAATATGGCGGAAGATCGTTCTCAGAGGAGAGAACCCGAGCGCACGACAAGCCACAACAAAGTCGAGGTTGACGAGCCTGAGGAATTCCCCGCGAATCAATCGAGCCACGCCGGTCCAACGAGTCATACCGATCACAATCATGATGTTGACAATGGACGGCGGTAACATGGCGAGCACTGTAATAATGAGGAAGAAGCTCGGAAAGCAGATCACAACCTCAATCACACGGGAAATCGCGATATCCGTCCAGCCTCCAAAGTAGCCAGCGATGGCCCCGAGAAAGACTCCAATAAAGACGTAAATGGCCACGGCGATGAATCCCACCGACAGCGAGACCCTCGATCCATAAACCATGCGAGCCGCCACGTCCCGGCCGTTCTGGTCGGTCCCAAGCCAGTGATAACGTGTCTTGTCGGCCAAACGCGATTTGACCTTTCCGGCCATGGCGCTGGTCGCTGAAGCCACATAAGTTTGAATCTTAGGCCACCAAGAGTCGACGGTTCTGGTTGGGCCTTCCACTTCGATGGCCCAAGGACCATCGGCGGGGCCTTGATCTTTCTTCCAATCGAGGAAGACGCTAATTTTACTCGTCGAGCGGTCACTCGATCGCTCGACGATGGCATGCGCGAGACCATATTGAGTTGGGACGACGCGGAAGTAGCGTTTGTCGTCGTCCTGTTTAATTAAGGACTTCTTCCAGGCGTCTGCGGTCTTTGCGAATTTACCGGGAAAGGGCGCCGTCGCGAGGGAGAAGCTTCGCAAGGTCGCCGAAGAGGCCTCGTCTCTTCCGAAGAGGTCAAAGCTTGCCGCGCCTTGGAGCCTTTCACCACCGCCTTCAGAGGTCAACGCCCATGTGCTCGGGGTTTCAAAGAGGAGGACGTCTTTACTTTTTTCTGAGTCGTTGAGGAGGCGCTCCCGTGATTCGGCGTAACTCTCAGACCAAGTGGGGGGAACCTTCGCGTCGATCGTCACGTTCTCGTTCTCACCGAAGGGGATCAGCGCGAAGACGACTTTCCCTGTCGAGAGAGCGCTCTGTCCGTCGGCCATCGCCTTTTGGGCTGCCTTTTGTTTGAGTCCGAGGTTTTTGGCGTAGCCCTTGTAATAGCTTTCAGGGGGTGGGTTCTTTGGAGGATTGACTCGCTGCCAAAAGAAGGCGCAGAGGAAAGCGGGAAGAACAGTGAACAAGAAGAGGCTCTGAAAACTTGGTCTGTAGGTCCCCATATATCCCAAGAAAATGATCACGGTGACGAAGACGAACAAGGTCAAAAAGAAGACTTCGAGGGCTCGCATATAGGTCAGCGCAGGATAGAAAGCCTTGGCTGGGATAGCCTTCTTTGCTGTCTTCGAGACAAGCTTGAGATAATTACCCGTCGCGTTGAGGTGCTTATCGATCTCTGCCACCTGATCTGCGAGCGCGGCTTCATCTTCCTGGGGGTTCTTTTGAATGGCTTTGACCTGAGTCAACGCCACCTTGAAGAGTCGGCTGAGCTCCTTTGCCTGTGTTGGATTTAGGAACTTGCTGAATTGCTTGCTCGACTTCTCCAGCTCTTTGCGGGTCTTTTGAACCTGCATGTAAGCCAAGACATAGGCTCTCGTGGCGTCCGACTTTGCGTCAGGGTCGTCGTCTTCGATGGCGTAGGTGTAATCGCTTCCGGCTGAGGCCATTTTGCCGATGGCCGAGCTGAGTGTTTCACGGTATCCGAGGGAGACGTTTTGCGTCTGTTCAAAGCTTAGGGTGCAGAGCCACTTATCAACTTCGGCACCTTTCGCATCGAGGGCTTTGACATCGATGTCTTTGGGCTTCTTCTGAAAAAGCGGCAGGTATTCGCTGACGACGAGCTTCTTATGAGTATCCAGTTCATCGTCAGGGAGATAATCTTCGAGTCCGTCCAAGCGATCTTTAAGGAGCTGACGATCGTAGTTGAAGTAGGCTTCAACCCTTGCCATGACTTCCCGATCCGAAGCCGTCTCAAGGTCAAAAGCAGGTGAGCGTCGCTTGACGACGACTTTGGCTTGCTCCAGATTCTTGCTCTTCAGGATGGTGAGGCTTTCGGGAATCACTCTCTTACGGAAGTCCCGGAAAGCGGACACATCGTTG
>JARGOJ010000248.1:653-10107 GCA_029210225.1 Planctomycetota bacterium | reverse complement strand
CGACGGGAAGACCCCCTGGCTCGGTTTAACCGGTTCCCTCGCTGAGATTCCAGAGCAACGTTACATGAACACACTCTTTGCCTCTCGGCCGCCGTTTATCCTTGTCGAAGATGTCGAGTCCTTGGGAATTATGATGGAGAGCGGCGTTGGGGTCGCCTTGCTGCCAGAGGTCCTCGCTGAGAAATTCAATAATGTCATTGAGATCCAGCCAGAGCAAGTCGGTGCAAAGGCCATTGCCCCG
Organism: Planctomycetota bacterium; assembly: GCA_029210225.1. Lineage (GTDB taxonomy): Bacteria > Planctomycetota > J058 > J058 > JARGOJ01 > JARGOJ01. The sequence continues at coordinate 9,866 of JARGOJ010000248.1, read as the reverse complement.
CCTCTTGGGAGAGATATCTGGCTGGTGACTCATCGCTCCAGGCAAAAATTACCGAAGGTGCGAGCAGTCATTGATTGGCTAGACTCCATCATTCCGCTTTTGTGAATGGAAATTGGTGACAGCCTCGACGCAGTTCAATGTCGATGGTTGAACGGAAACAGTCCTACTCTAGAAAATGAGGGAGAAGTGAATGTCTGAAGACTGGCAAGTCATTTCAGATTTACTCGATGAGGGCCAATTGCACTCATTTCATTGGGAAGCTCTTCTTAAAAGAATCTGTATCGTCACTCAGTGTCTTCGGACGGGATCTGACGGAGAGGGCCTGGAACGAGTTCCTGTCCTTCTTAGTTTCACAGATATCGAGGTTCTCTTTATCGGTCACCATCCCACAAAGTTAAATATTGCGCCAGAAGACTATAAACTCAAGCGCAAACTCAGCCACGATGACCTCAAACACTGGGAATTCTCTCCTCTCGAATTCTACCTCAGTGTAAACTCTCCACAGCGCATTGAAGACGCGCTGTTCGCGTTTGACCGCCAATGGATTATTGGCGAGGAAAGTGATCTTTCAGGCTCGGACTATTCTATTGTGATCTCTCTGTCACATTCACCGATTCTTGGTTTACCCACTAACAACATCGAGTTGCTCTTTGCCTGCGGAGGCATCTCTGTGGAGAGTCAGGGGGCGCCCCTCGATTTAGATACTTGGACGATGCAATACAAGGCTTGGTGGGAGAGTTGGAAAACGTATTGGGACAAAAAACTAGAAGATCGTGAAATCGGCGAGGACAGTGCCGGTTTAGAAGAAGTATTCATTCCGGCAGGGATCGAACCTCCTCCGGATCTTGACTACTTTCCCCCTAGAGAGCCAGCATTCCAATTGGAGCCTCATGATTTGCCTGAAGAGCTCGTTCGGCCCATTCGAATGTGGTTCGAGTCAAAGCACTCGGGGGACGGGGTGATGAGGGCTCAATCAAGTGAAAGGCTCGGAAAAGATCTCGCCGAGCAGGCCGAGGACGAAGAAGAGGATTTCATAGAGAACTTTGATGGTTGGGGCTATGCCCGACAAATTGATTCTTGGTGGAGTCGCGGCTCCGTGAGTTTCGTTGAGGTCAGAGGCCTTGAACACCGTATGCCTTTTGAGGGCCGGACAGAAGAAAATACAGAGACTGTTTGGAGCTTCCAACTTCGTTGGAGAGAGGACCGCTGGATTATCCGCACCTTGTCCCAAGGTTGGGTACCTTCTGGTTCAGCTCCAGCTAAAGCAGCGGCTGAAAAGTCTTGGTTGAAGGATTGGACTTCGGGTCACCTTAAGACCAATCGGGAAAAAAGTTTTTAGCACTTTGTGGATCCTCTAGGTTATCTGATATCAATGGCATTATTCTTAGATGCTGAACCGCATTAATCATTTTTCAACTTTCTTGTCGCCAAATGGAGGCTTTCATCACTTCCTCACAAAGAACTTTTGAACAAGGTTGATCAAGGACGCATTGACCGAGATTTGTGATTCTTTAGAGCGTGCTTTGCCTTACAACTCCTGTTCTCGCCAATCTTTTCTAGGAAAACTGATTTGTTGTTCGAATATTCCGGCTTTCTGTCACTAACCTGCAGAAAAGCAATCAGTCATGGAGAAAGAACTATGGAGAATTCATTATCCGCCGTGTGTTCATTCAAGACCCGGCGATCGCTCAATCGAGGTGGCTGGGGTTCACAATCAAAGCAATGAAATAGGCTCTCAGAGATAGCTTCAATCTGTGAGCCTTTTTTTGTTCAGTCTTCAAAGTTCATTTGACACGTTTGTAAACCGCGCTGAAGTAATGAGTGGGAGACTTCTTCGGGTCTGCGCCGCCATAATAGCCCCAACCATAAATTGTATATTCCGACTTGGTGACCTTCTCGCGGAAATACTCAATGGCCTGAGGTTTGGCTCGGTTTCGTGACCAGATAATTGTGTCTTTGCCTTCGGTCGTTCCATCATGGACAACCATATCGTCGGGCTTCTTGACGACGCAGTAGAGCTTGCCATCCTGCACTTTATTGATGCCATGAGCGACCACGGTCTTCCCATTGGCATACATATCAGTGACTGTCACTCGCTGAAAATAAGGGCTCTCCGATTTATAGACTTGCATGACCTTGAGGCTTGACTGCAACTTATAGGGCGCTTTGGTCCAAGCTTCCGGGGTCAGTTTCTTCGGACGCCCAGTGTTGGTTTGCCCCGACTCATGAACATAAATCTTAAACTCGCCCTTCCAAGTACCATCGAGCAGCTTGAAGACGTTCGCGTGCTTCTTATCCCCAGGAGACTCTTTCGGAGCCGTCTTCATTTCAGTAATTGAGACTTGCCCTGCTTTCTTCTTGTCTTGGACAGTCTCCGATTGCTTTCCAGAACCGTCAGCCTCTCCTCCCGTCACTTTTTCGCATGCTGAGAATTGCGATAAGCTCAGGCATAGGGATAAGAATGTGAGGGCGCTTTTCAATGGGCTCACGGTTCTCTTCTTTCATATCAATCAAGATGGGGACTCGAAGCTTTTCAAAGAAGATAGTCTTTCGTTTAGCTGAATGGCAAGCCTTTTGTCCTTTCATAGCCGAATGACAGAGGCACTTGGCCCTTGTCTTTGCAAAGGAGCTATTGTTACAGTGGCGAGCGCGAGCCGGCCATAGATAATGGACGCTCAGGCTTTGGCCCATTCCAAATGAATTTTAGAGGCGTTATGACGGATCTTCGATTAGAGGGTCAAACTTGGTGGTTCAAAGAGGAGAACAGCCAGCTGGACACTCGGGATGTGATGCTCCGATTTCTCGCCGGAGAGATCGATGGGTCCTCCCTTTGTCGCAACGAAGAAGATCCCGACTGGAAGTCAATTAAGCAGCGATTTAAACTCTGCGGACCCTACGCGATATTAAGAAAGCTTGGAGAAGGCGCCTTCGGGGTTGTCTATCTCGGCATTCATCGCGATGCCCTAAAACATCAGCGCCCTTCGTCCTTTGTCGCCCTCAAATCTCCCACCGAAGCCCTCTTAGATCGCTTCATTAACGCCGCGAAAAAGAATGAAGATCCACAGCTCTCTGAAGCGGAGAACAAAGCCGCACTACGGAGCTGGGCCAAGCTCCAACTTGGGGAGCTGTTCTCCAAAGAGGCCGCATTAACCGCCCGCTTTGCTCAGTGTCCTCATGTTGTCAACGTCCTCGATCACAATATCAGCACTCCGTATCTAGCCCTTGAGTTTTGCAACGGGGGCTCCCTCGCAGACCGAATTCGAAAGCCCTATCAATGGGAGGATGTCCTCTCTTGGAGCATTCAGCTCTCCAAAGCCTTAGTCGTCGCCCACTCACTCAATCCTAAAATTGTCCACCGAGATCTTAAGCCCGACAACGTCCTCATTCATAATTCTCAATTGAAACTCGGCGACCTCGGGACCTCTCAACTTCTTCAAAGCACCGAATCTCTTCAATCGCTCAAGGGTGGCTTCACTCCGTCTTACGCAGCTCCTGAAGCCTTTGATGCCAAAGCCTATCCCGCGACCGATATCTGGTCCCTGGGGGTGATGCTCTACGAGTTTATCTCAGGCGAATTGCCTTTCAAGGCCGCGTCGATGAGCTCACTTATGAAGGCGATCACTGTTTCGGAGCCGAAAGAACTTAAAAACGGCGGTCGAGTCATGGCCCCTGGGCCGTTCTTGGACCTCATTCATAATTGTCTAAACAAAGAGGTTGGAGAGAGGCCTACGGCGGAGCAATGTTTGAAGAGACTTCAAGAATTAGAGCAGCAAAGCAGCGAGGCGACGGTCCTGTCTCCAACGGCGATTAAAGTAGAAACTGACCTCAGGGAGGACGAAAACCCAAGACTTCAACGGCGCGACTTAGTCCTCGCGACCTCTATTATATTATTGGCCATTGCATTAACCGGTCTCTTTGCTTACTTCGCTCAATCTTCAGCCCCAAAAGAAGACTTAGGCAAATCAGAAACAGTGGTCTCTAAAGAGAGGGTTCCGGAGAAGTTAAGTAGAGTGCAATTGCGGCGACTTCTCAAAGATTTGAAACTGTGGGATGCTGCCACACCCAAAGCACAGGATCAGGCTATTCAATATGTTCTAAAGCTCATGGGATCCGGATTTCGCCTAGATAATGTTCAGCCATATGAGTGTGCGGGCATTAAGCATAGAATTGCGCGATTGATTCATAATCCAACAGGAATGATGTTTCAACTGATTCCGGGCGGTGAGTTTACGATGGGTGGAGGCCGAGAAGATGCGCAGCCTGCTCACAAAGTGACGATAAAGCGACCCTTTTTGATTTCACCGACTGAATTGAGCCAGGGACAATGGAAAAGGTTGGGTGGAATAAACGAGAGCTCTCATAGGGGAGATGCCTTCCCTGTGGAGAGGGTTTCTCGAAAAAATGCGAGTGGCATCATCTCTAATTTTGGTTTTCGCTTTCCCAGTGAATCCGAGTGGGAATACGCCTGTCGTGCGGGAAGCACGACGAAGTTTTTCTGGGGGGAGAAGCCGGATAATCGATATTCTTGGAATTGTGACAATAGATTTCCCGATGGGAGCTTTCGCCGGACAATGCCGACCTTGACTCATCTTAGTGAGGAAAGCTGGAATGCTTTTGGCCTCTGTGATATGCCAGGGAATGTTTGGGAATACTGTAGCGACCATTGGATGAGTGACTACAAAACGGGCCCGACCGATGAGCGTCCTCGCCTCTATTCGGCAGAAAAACTGAGACAGATCGAAGCTGGGAAAATTAAAGATAACAGCCGTCGTGGGCCAGGAGTGATGAGAGGCGGCAGCTGGGTTGGCGGATTTGTGAACGGCCCGTCAGGACTTCGGAATGGAGATGAATGGGAGGCAAACGAGGCGTCAGAGAAAGTCGGACTGCGATTGTGCATGAGCATTCCTGGCTTTACGAGCGCAGGGAACTAAAAACCAATCCTTTTATTGACTGTTACTCGGGGTTTTCAAAGTGATGCTGTCTGTAATAAATCCCTCAGGGATTTCGCGAGGAGAAGCAAAGAGGAAAGTGACCTCTTTCAATGATTGTAGTAGCTCTCTAACCTGAGTCACTCCAGCCTCATCCAACTCTGCCAATGGCTCATCGAGGAGCAATAATTGAGGCTTAAGAACTAAGGCGCGAGCTAATGCGACGCGACGCTTTTCGCCCCCGGATAACTGTTGCGGCTTCTTGTCTTTAAAGCGAGTGATACCGAGTTTGTCAATCCAGTCCATAGCCAGGGTCGTAGCGTCTTTGCGAGAAACAGGCCGAGCCTTCAAGCCATAGAGGACATTGTCGAGAACGGAGCCGCGAAAGAAATAGGGGGACTGATGAACATAGACCCGATCTTGCAAAGGAAGCTCAATTGAGACCTGCCCGCGCCAGTCTGTTTCAATTCCTGCCAAGACTTTAAGCAGCGTGCTCTTCCCCGAACCGTTGCCGCCAATCACACCAAAGCGGGCTCCTTTCTTAATGTCGAGAGAATCACAGCGGCAGATATCAATCTTCTTTGTCACAACGAGATTGCGTATTTCAATCATGCGTTCTCTCGCGCTAAGAAGCCAGTGGTGGATGTCATACCGAGGGCGAGGATCAATAAGATCAGCCCCATAGCCAAGCCTCGGGCGAATTCACCCTGGGCTGTCTCTTGAGCTATGGCTGTCGATAAGGTCCGGGTCCTGTTTTCAATGTTCCCGCCGACCATGACCGCGATGCCAAGCTCTGTGAGGCAACGGGCAAAGGCTGTGAGCACTGCCAGTAAAATACCTGTGCGAGCCTCGGAGAGGTCGGTCAAGAAGCGCTGAAGGGGGCCTGCTCCTAGGGTCCGGGCTGTCTCATCGACGCGAGGATCCAAGGCTTTGACGGCGCCGTGAGTGAGGGTCAGAATTATTGGAAAGGCGAGCAGGAACTCTCCGACCATAATGACCCAAGGGGTGTAGAGTATTTCCAAAGACCCTAGGGGGCCCCGTCGGGAAAAGAGGGCGAAGACAAAGATGCCCACAAAGACTGTCGGCAGCGCGATTCCTCCTCTTATAAAAACAATCAGCGCGGTCTTCCCAAAGAATTGCGCCCGAGCGAGGACCGCGCCGAGGGGCATGGCGATGAGTGAGGCGCTCAGGACGGCAAAGCTGGAAACCCAAAGGGTGCGGAACATCGCTTGGAAGACCAGGGGGTCTCCAGAGAAGATTAAATGAAAGGCCTCTTTCAATCCAGCGACGATCAAATCCATGAGGGGGCTTAGTTCTTCTTGTTGAGATGCAAGGGCTCGAACAGCGTCTTGTTGTTAATTTTGTATTCGCCGATCATTCTCTGGGCTTTCTCTGAGATAAGAAAATCAAGGAATTGACCGGCGAGCTTTGCTTTCGCTTTGGGATGCTTCACTGGGTTGACAACCATAGCGCCGTAGGGATTCAGTAATTTGGGCTCTTTTTTATTCAGACGCTTCAGGGCTAGCTTCTCAATCATTTTTAGATAGGTGCCGATGTCTGCGAGGGTGTAAGCGTTCATTTGGTCGGCCATAATTAACGTGGCCCCCATGCCCTGGCCACTCTTAATGTAATTGTCCCATTTGGGAGCGCTTCCACCCCAAAGGGAGATCTCTTTCTTGTGAGTGCCGCTGTTATCACCGCGAGAAATGAACTTGAAATTGCCGTTCTGAATTTTCGGCAAGCTCTCGGAGACACTTAATCCTTCAATTTTAGCGGGGTCGTTCTTGGGGCCAACAATGACGAAATAATTGACCATGACATCGACTCGCCGCGATCCAAAGCCGGCCTTCATAAAAGCCTCTTCGCTCTTCTTGGCGTGGACCACGACCGCGTCGACTTCCCCCATTTCTCCGAGTTTCAAGGCTTTACCAGTGCCAACAGCGAGGACCTGCACTTCAGCGTTTTGGTCTTTCTCAAAGACTGGAAGTAACTTCTTAAGCAGTCCTGAGTCGCGAGTGCTTGTGGTGACAGCAATACGCAGTATTTGTTTCTTTGTGCTCTTTTGACCCTCTTCTTTGGCCTTGCAGCCGAGCAGTGAAAAGCAAGCGAGGGTTAATAGAGCACCGAGGATCCATTGCTTCATGATTCGTCGCTTTCAAATTTGTGAAAACCAAGGGAGTTCAGCGTTTTCCATGTCTCTGGCTTGGTGAGTAATTCTCGTAGGGCTTTGATTCCGGGCTGCTCCCAGCGATTTTTAGGAATGGCGAAGTCATAGTGTTCATCTTGAATAAAGACAAAGCCCAGGTCATTTTGCTCGGCCAATGTATCTAATGTGACCCCCCAATCTGCGCGCCCTTGAGCGACGGAGGCGGCGACGGCGTGATGGCTTCGGGCCTGAGTTTCGTAGCCGGGCAAGGTTGAGCCACTATTTCCTAAGAATTGATCAATTAAGAGCCGGGTGCCGCTCCCACGGTTCCTATTGACCATGCGAGCGTGGCCTTTTCGAATCGCTGCGAGCCAGTGCTCTTTCCCGACGCCTTCAAAGCGTTCGTCTCCCTTGCGGAACACAAAGCCCTGGCGTCGGCGATAGCCTTTCAATAGGCGGCAGTTCTCTGGCAAGAAGGACTCGTTGTAAACGCCACTTTCCACATTTAGTAAATGAGTCCCCGCCAAATCTCCTTCTCCTCTCTTCAGCGCATTGAGCCCGGCCGAGGACCCGACGACAATGGATTTCCCTCGGATGCCTTGTTCGGCGAGGGCTCCAAGTAGGGCATCTAAACCGAGGCAGTGACTGCCAATCGCGACGAGGTCGACGGGGCGGATGTTGGCGTTGAGGAGGTGGACGGGGGCGCGGGTGTTGGCGCTGAGGTATTCGGTGTGCTGATCAATTCGGACGAAGCCATCGGCGCGAGAGAAAGTGCTGACGCTGCCTGAGCCGGAGCCGAGAGGGTAGGCGGAGAGCCCGTCGTCGCCTCGGACAAGGTTGACCAGGCTGTATTGGGCGCGACCAATAATTGAGGGGATTTTGACGGGGATTTTGGCGTCGATGTATGAGTTCAATTCGTGTTTTGGGCGACCTGCTAGTTGGCGAATGAGGGGGGCGAGGAATTCGTGAAAGGTGAAGATGGCCGAGGTTGGAAAGCCGGGGAGAATGGCGACGGCTTTTCCAGCGATACCAGCGAGGCAGAGGGGTTTTCCCGGTTTGAGGGCGACTCCGTGGACGATGATGCCGGCGGAGTTGGGGAGCTTCTTCGAGAGTTTTTCGACGACCCGGGCGTTGAGGTCTCCGGCGCCTTTCGAGGTTCCTCCTGAGAGAATCAATATGTCGGCGCCGTGGTCTGTGCCCAGGAGCGCGGCTTCGAGGCATTGCTCAAGTTGCTCTTCGTCGTCGGGGATGATTCCTAAAAATTCGGCCTTGCCTCCGGCTTCAGTGACGGCGTCGGCGACGATGCGAGAGTTTGAATCATAAATTTGCCCGAGGGATAGGGGGGCGCCGGGGGGAATGATTTCGTCCCCTGTGGAGGCGATGGCGATGCGGGGGGGAGCATAGATTTTCACGGAGCCGAGGCCGATGGCGGCGAGGAGCCCGGTTTCTCGGGAGGAGAGTTGTTGGCCTCTATAGAGGACGATATCTCCGCGTCCGAGGTCGGTGCCGGCCCAGGAGATGCGGTTTCCGGGGGGAGCGGCGCGGGTGACGAGGACACTGTTGGGGTCGTCATCGAGGATGGTGGTGTCTTCGACCATCACGACGGCGTCGGCGCCTCGGGGGATGACGGCTCCGGTGGCGATGGGGATGGCGGTGCCTGGGAGCACCTCGCGATTTTTCGGGTTATCTCCGGCGGCGATGCTTGGTTGGAGGATCTTGAGTCGGATGGGGTCGAGTTCTTCGGCGCCGTAGCTATCTTTGGCCTGGACGGCGAAGCCATCGACGTTGCTGCGGTCAAATCCCGGGACGTCGACGGGGGAGCGGGCGTCTTCGGCGAGGACCCGGCCGAGGAGCTCGGGGCCGAGGGGCGTGTCGACAATGCGGGGCTTGATCTGTTGGCAGAGTTCGTCGAAACGGGCGTGGGCGGTCGCTTCGTCGACCACGTCGAGGAATTGACGTTGTTTCACGGGAGACTCACGCTCTCTATGTTTGTCGCTCTTGAACCGACGTTCAAAATTGAGGTCCTAGGAACTGGAGAATCATAGACAATCAGGGGTGATAAAAGTAGACCCGAACCGATTCTCCTTCGGGCATTCCTTCCGATCCTTCCGGGGTGATGACGAAGCCGTCGGCGCGGCA
>JARGOJ010000248.1:0-605 GCA_029210225.1 Planctomycetota bacterium | reverse complement strand
TGGGGTCGACCTGTCCGTCTTTGACGGCGACGCGGACGTAGTCGACGCGACCGATTTGCGAGGCGATGCGTCGCTTGAGGGGGAGGATTTCGCTGCGGTGGGGCCAGTCCGTTGAGAGTCCGGCGAGGCGTCTTAGCAGGGGCGCGGCGAAGAAGTCGTAGGCGCAGAGGCAGGAGACGGGGTTTCCTGGGAGTAGGAAGATGTGTTTGTCGCCGACGCGACCGATGCCTGTGGGGGCGGAGGGGCGCATGGCGATGCCGTGGACGGGGAGGTCACCGATTTCCTGGACGAGGACCGGGAGCCAGTCTTCTGCGCCGACGGAGGTTCCACCGGTGGCGATGATGACGTCCGGGCCATCTTCGAGAAGGGCGGCTTTGATTTCATCTTTATTATCTGGGAGGCGGCAGGTCATTTCGAGGGTGGCGCCGTCTCTTTGGAGTAGGGCGCGGAGCATGGGGGTGTTGCTGTCGACGATGCGGGCGCCGGTGGGGGTTTCCCCGGGGTCGAGGAGCTCGTTGCCGGTGGCGATGAGACGGACTTTGGGTTGGCGAACGACGGGGACCTGGGCTTGACCGATGCTGGCGAGGACGCCGACGTCTTGGGCT
>JARGOJ010000247.1 GCA_029210225.1 Planctomycetota bacterium | reverse complement strand
AGGGTTCCAATGAGAGCGCCCGCTTGAGTGAGCTTCGTCGATTGAGACTCGGGGGGAGTTGTGACGCCTTGATTGAGGGGGAGCTCTTCTTCTTGAGACTTCATGTCACGAGCTAATCCCCAGTCGAGGACCAGGGCTTCCCCGAAGGGCCCGACCATGATGTTGTCGGGCTTGAGGTCGCGGTGCAAGATGCTGTGGCCGTGGGCATAATCCATGGCTTCACAGACCTTGATCAGGATATCCAGTATTTCATTGAGGGCTTTTGCAGGGCGTTGATTCTCGTGATACTCGTCAATGAGTTTTGTGAGTGTCTCTCCCTCAATGATCCTCATGAGCAGGTAAAGCTCCCCGGAGGGGGTCTTTCCGACTTCATATACCGGGGGGATGCAGGGGTGATCGAGGCGGGCAGTGATGCTCGCTTCTCGGAGGAATCGAGTGGAGCTGAGTTTATTTTGGCTGTCTTTGTGGAGCAGTTTGAGGGCGGCGGGGCGATCGAGTCTTTTGTCGACGACTCGGTAGACGACCCCCATACCTCCTTGACCGAGCTTCTCTCCTTGTACAATGACCTTGTCGAAGTGGGCGGCGTAGAGCTTATCGTCGGAGTGAGTTGCCGCTTCCTGCGGGGCTGGGAAGGCTCCTTGGGACTGGACGAGGGTGTGCTGTAAATTGGGAGAGGAGTGAAGGGAGGCCTGGACCTGTTGGGCTTGCTGGGGGGTGAGGTAGCCTGCTTGGCAGAGGAAGGCGCAGAGGTCCTGGCCTGGCTGGCGATGCGGCGAGTTCATAGCTTGTTGAACGAGTTGTGGATTAACGAAGTTGAATTGAATTATTTGTTGAGCGATACGATGGTCTTGGTTCATCGACGATCTCTTTGCTTAGGGCGCGAGCTTCATTAATTTCGCAATTTTACCACGGAGCTCTCTTGCCTTGGGGTGATTGGGCTGTAATTGAAGGACTTTCTCAAAGTCTTGCCAAGCCCTGCGATAGAGGCGCATTGTTTGGAGTAGCTTGCCTCGGGCTTGATAGACCTTGGGATCACTAGGGGTCTTCGTGATATTGAGGGTCAAGTCGGCGAGCGCCTCTTTATACTTCTTTTGACTGAAGTAAATCTGCGATCGATTGAACAGCGCGTTTAGATACTTCGGTCGGGCGCGAATGATCTTTGTGAATTCGATGATGGCTTCTTCCTCACGACCCATTAGAAAGAGGGTTGTGGCCCGGAAGTTTTGAACGTCAACGTTTTTTGGATTGATTTGAAGGGAGCGGTTCGCGCTCTTGAGCGCGTCACTATAGCGCTTTTTTCGGCTTAATATCTGACCGAGGCTGTAGTGGCCATCCCAGTCGTTGGGGAAGTCCTTGACAAAGATGAGGAGGTCGTTGTAGGCGTTGTTTAATTGATTGAGCGAAGCGTAGAGCTTGGCTCGGTCAAAACGAGCAGTCTTTGTGTTCGGCGCGTATTGCAAGCAGCGAGTGTAGTCTGCTAAGACCTGCTGTTTGTTGCCCCCCGAATTGAGTCGGGCAAATCCTCGGTTGTAGTAGGCGACCGCCAACTTAGGGTTGCATTTTATGGCTAGATTAAAGGCTTCAAGCGAGTCTTGATAGAACCTGGTTTCGAACTTGATCAATCCAAATTGATTGTAAGCCTCGGCTTTTCCATAGTTATCGAACAATTCAATGGCTCGATTTAAATCGAGCAGGCTCTCCCGGTACTGTTTCTTCCTACGTTGTATTTTGGCACGGAGAAAATACAAGGACCCCTTGTCAGGAAATTGACGAATGCCGCTTGTATAGCTTGATATGGCGCGGTCCAGTTCATTTTTTTGACTAAATATGGCGGCCCTTTGGATATAGGGTGCCTGGCTGGCGGCACCCAATTCTATAGCCTTTGCAAAGTCTGCGAGGGCCTTCTCATCTTGCTTCAGCGCAATGTAGGCAAAGCCTCTGTTTTCGTAGGCGCGGCTATAGTTTGGATTGAGCTTGAGGGCTTGGTTTTGATCGTCGAGGGCCTTTTCAAAATCTCTCACCGCTTCGTAGAGGTTTCCTCGGTCGGTGTAATTGCGTGCGGTTGGGGCGAGTTGAATGACCTTGATGTAATCGGTGAGAGCTTTCGCTTGCTTCTTGGCGACGATGTAGGTGTAGGCGCGGCCGACATAAAAGGAAGGATTGTTTGGGTCTAATTGAATGGCCTTGTCGTGATATTTGAAGGCCTCGGGGTAATTCTTCTTTTCATGTTCTTGAAGAGCTTTAATCGCAAGAACATAGGGGATTTCAGCGTCGAACTCTCTCCGAGAGGTGGCGGACTCGATGATTTGTTTCGCGGCTTTCGTGATCTTAAAGGCGCGATCTTCCGATTCCAGCTCGAGAGCATGGAGTTGGTAGAGAGCTTTGTATCCTGGTGGGTAGCTGGAGATGGACTCTCTCAGGAAGCGACGCGCTAAGTCCAAATCTCCGGACAGGATTGAGAGCCGGGCGGCTTCGAAGAGTCGCTCTTCCGACTTCTGTATTTTGAGGGCTTCTTCGAGGCTGGTCCTCATTCCTTCAGTCTTACCCTGCTTCGCGTCGAACTCAGCGTCTCGCATGAAGCGTTCGGCTTCGCTGGCCATGTCGGGGGGCGGCGAGGACGTGGGACTGAAGTTGGGTTGGCTGAGTTGAAAGAGAAGAAGCGCGGTGAGGGTGAGGGTAACAAGGAAGAATGAAAGGGTCTGGAAAATCCAGTATCTGGGGTGCTGAGCGACGTGACGCTTGAGGCGTTCTCCCAGCCCATATTCGTAAAGGGTTAACTCTTCACTTGCGAGATAAGCAGACAACTCCGCAATGAAATGGGACGCGCTTTGAATGCGCTCCTGTTGATCTATGAGGACACAGTTTCGCACCAATGTGTCCAGCTCGATGGGGGCGAGCTTGGTGCGTTGAATGGGGAAGATGATGTTCCCTTTCATTGTGTTAATCATCTTGTTCATCACGGAGTCGCCATCGACGGGGGGGAAGCCGGTGAGGATCGTGGAGAGGATGGCACCTAAGGCGTAAATGTCAGTGCCTGTGTCGACTTGGCTGCTGTCGAGGACCTGCTCTGGGGACATATAGCCCGGTGTGCCGAGAATGCTCCCGGCGACTGTTAAGCCCGCTTCTAGGGCTGCGCTGGGGTTTAACTGAATCTTGCTGGAATGATCGAGGAGAAGGTCGTCTGAGGACGCGGTGGATTGAATGTCTTTGGCGATTCCCCAATCCATGAGAGTGACGTCGCCGAACTCTCCGACCATGATATTGTCAGGTTTGAGGTCGCGGTGAATGATGTCGTGGCGGTGAGCGTATTCGACGGCGTGGCTGACTTTTACTAGAATCTCTAAGAGTTGTCGTTGATCGAGCGCCTCTGGGGTACCCCTGTGGTGATCGAAGAGCAGGTTCTCGAGGGTTGTGCCCGAAATCAATTTCATGAGAATGAAATGATCGCCGTTGACGGTTTGCCCAACTTGATAAACTGGAGGAATGGTTGGATGATCTAGGCGTGCGGTGATTCGGGCTTCTCGAAAGAAGCGTTGAACTTGCTCTTCGTTTGAGATATCCCGTTTTAGAACCTTTAGGGCTCCTTCCCGACCCAGCTGCTTATCCCGAGCCCGAAAGATAAGGCCCATGCCGCCTTCACCAATCTTCTCTAAGATTTCCAGCCGCAGATCAATTCGAGCATGAGCTTCGGACGGATTGTCGCTGGGCAGCGTGAAGGGGGTTTGGCAACGGGGGCAGGACACCTGTTGGCCGGGTTGATAGTTTTGAAATTGATGGCTGTATTGGCAGTTCTGACAGCAAAAGAGATACATAGAAGACAATCTTTAAGTGAGCATGTTTAGGCTGAAGGATCGCGTTTTTCGTCTTAGAGTGCAATGTCCTTTTTTGGGAGTCAAACTTCGTCTCCTTGTCTCACGAATGTTACAGAGTTTCAATTGGAATGGAGAGTTGGAGATTCATGAAGAAGTCGATGTATCAGGCGAGCCGTTGGACAAAGGGGAATTTCTTCTTCCCAGATCGCCTTTATCTAGAGGAAGAGTCCATCAGATTTCAGAAGCGACAGTTTATTGGTGGGGAAGAAGAGAACATTCGTTACGAGCAGATCGCATCGGTTTCTGTTCAGAAGGGCTTTCTCTTCGCTGATTTACTTTTTGAAACGACCGGGGGAAGCGAGCCGGTTTTTCTCAACGGAATGTGGTCGGGGCAAGCGGAGAGCGCTCAGGCCGAACTCAAATTGAAAATGAACGTCGTCGTCGGCTCTCAAGAAGATCGAATGCTTGAGCTTATGGAAGAGCAAAACGCCCTGTTGCGGACGATCGCAACGGCCTTGACCAAGGGTTGAGGACGAGGGTGAGTTCAGGCTTTCAGAGCTTCTCTTCCAAGAACGCTTTGCTTTTCTTGACGACGTCCTGCTCAAGGATCATCGGGTTGCCCGCTCCGCGTATGAGAGATTCAAAGGCGCAAGCGACAGAGAGCTTCGAGCTTTCGTAGGTGATGTCGTCGCTGTCGACGAGGGACAGGGCGGTGCTTTGGGTGTAGGACCAGCCAATGTACATGTAGTTTCGTGCGAAGTAAATGCGGTGTTTGTGTTCTGGGAGGGTGATGATCTTGGCCTCTTCGAGGCGCTGGATCACATGAATGACTCGCTCAACATTGGCATTGGCGTACCGTGCGATGATCTTCCGAAAGTTTTGCGTGGTGTTCGAGTAAACGGCGTGGGCCCGGAGCAAGGTCTCGTGGGGATGATCCCAGGCAAATTGAACGCGCCCCCATATGAAATGGAGGGCGGCGTCGTAGGGAGGACGGTCGAGGCCTCGCTCATAAAACTCTTGGAGGTTCTCGCTAATCATGCGGTTGGCTCGGTCGAGGGCCGCGTGGATCAGTCCTTCGCGATTTTTGAACTTGTAGGACGGGGTGCCCAGGGCGACCCCCGCTTTCTTTGCGACGTCTCGCATGCGAAGCGCTTCAATACCGGCGAGGGCAACGATCTCTGTGGCGGCCGCTAACAAACTCTCACTGACTGCGTCGTCGTCAGGGTCGGGAAGGTTGACAGCGGTCACAATGATGCGGCTCCTACTTTGATACGAGAGACTGAACTCGGGGGTCGTTGACAATGACCGATCCATTGTAGAGGTAATCGGCGAAGGCGGCAGTCTTTCCTCGAATATGTGTTTGAAACCAGGATACCAGAGTTTGCTGGCAAATGGCGTGTTGTTCGCTGAGGCTGAGGCTCGCGGTGCCGTCACTCATGAGGACGTCCGCGGAGTCTTTGTATTGACTGTGATTTCCTCCAACGATCTCGAAGAGCATGGAGCCAGGTCCGGCGAAGCCGTAGAGCAAGAGTTGGTCTGAGAACGGAGCGATGCGGTCTTCTGTGGCGCCAATAAAGAGAGAAGGTATCGACTGAAAGGCGCCGGTTGTGATTCCTGAAGAGGGGGGGCCGAAGACGGCGATGGTCTTGATTCGTGAGCTGCTGCCGAGGGCTGCGATTTCGGTCGAGGCGGCGAGGATGGCCGCGTCGCCTCCACGACTGTGTCCGGCGATGGCGGCGTTGTTGAAATCGATCAGGCCTCGAAGAGGATGTTGAGGGTCGCTGTTGGAGACTTGGAAATAGTCTAAGGCGGCACGAGCATCGTCGGCGTCCCGTTGAGAGTTGTCCTGTGCGTTGGCGCCGCTACCAAAGAGGACATTGTTGGGGGCGAGGTCGACGCAGATCACTATGTACCCGAAAGAGGCGAGGCGCTCGGCGATGAAATCATTGGCGCGGAAGTCGATCCCTGCGGCGAAGAAGGGGGGCTTGAAGCCATGGTTGTAGACGATGACTGGGTAAGGAGCGCCGAGAGAATCGGGGCTTCCATTGAGGCCAGCGCTTGTTCCTGGGTAGTGAATGCGAGCGCTTGGAGAATCGCCGCTGGCGCCGGGAATCGTCGTGTCAAGGTAGGCGACTGTGAATGCGCCGGGCTGCGTTGGATCGAGCATGTTGCGCACGGTCCATTGGGGCCCAAGCTGGCCGTTGATAGTGAGGTCAAAAGCACCTGAGCGAAGCCCCTCTGGGACGATGGCTGTGATCTCGCTGTCGCTGATAATGGTGAAAGAGAGGAGGCTGGGATTGGCGGTGTCGAGGGTCACTGTGTTCGCTTGCTGAAAGCCTGATCCTCGGATTGTGACAGTTGTGGGGCTGTCGTTCATGCCGGAAGCGGGGGTCGCGCTGCTTATGGTGAGAGCCGTGGGAGCCGGAGTTGGAGCTGGAGTTGGAGCCGGCGCTGGGCTTGGTGTGGGGGCGGGGCTTGTGCTTCCAGGGCTTGTTGTCCTTGGGCTTGCTCCTGAGCCGCCGCCACTCCCGCAGCCAATGAGCGCGAGGCTAAGGGACAAAATTAGGAACGATTTAGAAGGAGTTGTGGTCTTCATTGTCTTCTCACTTTCCCGGGTTCTCTCAACCCTTCGGCGTCTTGAACACCTGTTCAGCTGAACGGCTGTTCAGAGATTAGAAAGTGAGAGATCTCTTGTCAAAAAAAATCTGAGAGCTTTTTTAGAGAGTTCGACGAAGGGTGACCGACTGAGATCGGAGATCAGGCCGAAGAATGAGGATTGGCGGCGGACGCTTTCCGGTGGAAAGGACTTAGCCGTAGAGGGTTGAGGCCAACCTTAGGAAGTTGAACATGTGCTTGGGGCCGATGAACTGGAAGCGGAGATAGCGGCTGATGGCGAGCTCGATTTTGTTGCGGAGTATCTTTGATTCCCCCGCGTCCAACTTCTTCTTCCCAACAAATACGCCGTTTGTCGAGTTATTGTCAACGAGCTGCCAGTCTTTGCCCGATCGGTTAAAGAAGGCGTGTTCTTTGGAAATGAATCGATACGGAAGCACAATGTCGTTGCTTGATTCCCGCCCAATAGTAATGACATCGGCGAGGCGCGATTGATTTCGCTTCGCGATACCAAAGACCACTCGATCAAGGGGATTGTAGCGCTTCTCGGGCTCCGACTCGTCATCCTGAGTGCTCAAGGTCAAGGTCGCACGCTCTTTGCCCCCTGCATGAGTCTGTTGAATGAGAAAGGGAAAGCTGAACAGAGACCCGAACTCTTCGGCATCGAGGCCCGCGCAGATCTTCAAAAGATCGCGGAGCACCACGCCATGTTCGGGGATTTCTTTCACTGTTGCCTCCAAGACATTTCTATCCTAACGGTTACTTGCATAGGCTCCAAACCTCAGAGTCAAAATGCCGCGAAAAATTCCCCCAAAGTGCCTATTAATGGGATACAGAAGCGAAATATTTTTTCACAAGTTCGACCCGCTCACTGCCCCCGTCACTTCAGTGAGAAAGCTGTATTTTAGCGAGTGAGCCGCCGATTGAATTGTATCCAACTGGAGTGGTATATCAGGCAATTCATTCTTAGAGTGCAAAGCACGCAAGTCGTGCGCGATGAGAAGCTCTCAACCCTGTCGAGCACTGACAACGGCCGTCACCAAAGTGACCGTGCCCTGAGAAAGCCCGGGAAACACAATGTCCTTGATCACCACGCGGCTCCCTGAAGGCACCGCTCCCGTAATCTCAATTGTGCCACTCACCGCCTCATGGCCAATTGGGAAGCCTGCAGGAGGATTGTACGGCGCCAAACCATGCTCTGTGAAGAAGCCGTGACTCTCAGGAGCAAAGGTGAAGTCACTCATCGCCGCGTTCACTCCCCGCCTGGCCTCCGATTGATCCAAGGCCACAGTCAACTCGCGAATGCGTTTCCAAACCGCGATAAAGCCACGACTGACCCGGCTCTTATCCTCCGAGCACATATCCCGTTCAATAAGAATTAACAACTCGTTCTCAAAAGACGACGGAACCCCGTCCAAGACACTGAGACGCTGACAGAGTTTTCGCAGCTCTTGAATAATCGCCGGACCGAAGCCCTTCGATAGCAACACTGACGCCTTCTGCAAACTTCGTGGGTGACTGAACGACAAGACTGAAATTAATGTCTTCTCCGGCTCCGAAGACGAATAGGCATAAAAAGACTCAATATCCTCTGCCAAGGCTCCTAGCAACTCCCCTGACCGCGCCGCCGTCGGCTTCAATGTCAACGGCGGTTTCAAACACGAAAAAGCGTCCTCGACCTTCCTAAAACGAGGATGCACCGAGAGCGCCGGAGCGTCCTTCACAATCTCATTGAGCGAATTGACCAAGACATCGAAGAGCTTCCGAGGGTCCTCGTCCTTCGCAAAGTCCAGGCCCTTTTCTTTGACTCGCGACAGATCTAAACCCGGGCTCAAGGCCTCAAGGGCGGCAAAGGCCGTCAATACCTCCAAATCTCCGGTCCGAATCACCTGAAACTGAGGCTCAACCATCCATTGATCGTCACGGAACAAACCACGGCGCTGAATCGACTCGATCTGACCCTCTTCACCCTCTCCCGATTCCAATGACATCGCTGAATAATAAGGCGTCACGCTCTCTTGTATCTGCGCCGGATAGCGATCAATACAAGGCTCCGAACCAGGGACTAAAGCCACTCCCTGACTCTTCAAATAAGACTCTAAAAAGAGCACGCTCTCCCCGTCATTCGCACAGCTCGAAACAATCCCTCGCAAGGCATCGTCCCCAGAACCACCATAGAAGGGATGCAGGAACTCCTGAAGGCCCGAAGCAAAAATCTGCCCAGGTCCATCTGCTGGCGTCCAACGCGCTAACGCCTCTTCTAAACCCACACGCCAAGCCTTCGGCTGGCCAAGTGAAAAACGAAGTGGACCGAGGGCCCCCAAAATTCGACCCTCTTTGACAATGGCCCGCTCCCTCAATTCAATCAACGCTCCCAATGACAGCGCCCCATCGGCCACGCCTTTCAAAGTCTCCTTGCTAACCCCCGCCTCCGTCAATTGACGATAATCATGCTCTGTAAGAACTCTCCGAGAGCGAGGCCAATACTCAAGGCCCATGTCCTCCAAAACCCCCAAAACCCCCTGGAATGACCCGTCATGCTCCGCCCTGGGATTCTCCATGAAGCAGCGGTCTAGAAAGGCCGCAGACTTGACTAACAGAGGAGTTGAAACAGTCTCGTCCTGGTCCAATTGCTCACGGAGTAAAGTCAATAAATCTTCATGGCCTCGCTTCAATGGCTTAGAAATGATCTCAAGATTTAATTGCGAGAGGCTCGCCAACAAAGCATCCTTAGGGCCCCGACTGATTTGAAGCTCTAAAGGGCAGGCTGGCAATCGAAAGCCTGTCTCTTTATCTAACAAAGCCCAGCGCAAAACTTGAATAATGGAACCCTTAGGAATTGTTGAATGATAGGCCCGTTGACACTGAACCGATATCAGCTCTGCGCCAGCTCTTCGCCCCAGCAAAATCTCGTCAAAAGGCGGGGTTGTCTCGATTTCAAGGCCATGATTCTCAAGGGCTGTGCTCAACTCCAGAGGAAAGCCGGTAGAGCTGTCATCTCTCCCGCTTAATTTCAAGGCCCGCTGCTCAAATTGTACAAGAGAGAATAAATGGAGCAGGAATTCCCGCTGACGTCGGCTTTGTTCAGAACCGGCAAGAATATCTCCCCGAAAGCTCTCCCGCCCAGATAATGTCAACTTTGAAATAGTGTCTTCCTGCTCGGAAATGGCCGCTTGGAGAGTCTCCAATGTTTTGAAACAACGTTGGTATTCTTGCTGCAGACGACGGAGCTCCTCTTCGGCGGTCTGGAGAGTTTGCGCGGACAGCTGCTGACCTTGTCGCGCCCGACTCAATCCTTGCCCTGATTGTTCTAATCTTTGCCGAAGCACCGTCAATTGAGAGATCGGGATCGATAAAGATTCTCGCTGCTCCGGTGAGGATTCCCCCTGAAGGCGAGCCAACAAAACGTCGGAGAACTGAAATAAATCCACAAGTGCTCCTCTATTATTCAGATTCGACCTTCACCCTGGATCACTTCTTGGGGATAAGAGTGAATTCTCTGGCGCCGCGCCACCTGGCCCTTTGAATTACAGAGCAAGAGCGACAAGGACCGATCTTCGTCCATTTCAATGAACAATTCGCCGTCCTCCATTGTCTTGCGAGTGACGGTCCGAGACTCCGTCGAAGCCTCGGTGGACTCCGCTTTCGTCTCTTCTTCCTGACCTTTCTCTCGCTTGAACCACCCTGACACCATACGCC
>JARGOJ010000246.1:5921-10135 GCA_029210225.1 Planctomycetota bacterium | reverse complement strand
TCTTGACTTCAGTGCTCCACCTTCCTCAATTCCCTGTTGATAATCCTGTTAAGGCCCCAGAATGACTGAAAAGACACAGCTCCTTAATTTTCACCCCTTTTTCATGTACGGAACCGCTTGGAAAGAGGATCGAACCCAAAAATGTGTTGAACAAGCCCTGCGAGCGGGGTTTCGGGCGATTGACACTGCAAACCAGCGAAAACATTACCATGAAGCCGGAGTCGGAGAGGCCCTAGAGCTTGTGTACCAAGAGGGCTCGTTGCAACGAAAGGACATCTTCCTTCAGACCAAATATACCTATCAACGGGGTCAGGATCATCGCCTCCCCTACGATCCAAGCGCCTCATTCACCGATCAAGTTCAACAGTCTTTCGCAAGCTCCCTAGAACACTTAAAGACTGATTACTTAGATTCTTACGTTCTTCATGGTCCCGCCTCTGGGAAGGACATCATCGATTCTGATTGGGAGGTTTGGCGGGCTATGGAGACGCTCCAGAAATCTGGCCAGGCAAAAGTGCTAGGGGTGAGCAATATCTCAGCCAGGCAGCTTGAACAGCTCCTTGATGATTGTGACGTGACGCCGTCCTTTGTCCAAAATCGTTGTTACGCGAATAAGGGCTGGGATAAAGACGTTCGGGAGCTTTGTAATCAACACGACTGTGTTTATCAGGGCTTCTCTCTGCTGACCGCGAATCGCCAAATTCCCAATCACCCGGAGTTCCGAGGCCTCGCACAGGCCCTTGGTAAGACGGCGCCTCAAGTCATTTTTCGATTTGCCCGGCAGTTGGGCATGCTCCCATTGACTGGGACAACAAACCCCGAGCATATGGCTCTCGATTTGGATATCGAAGACTTTGAATTGAGCGCGGCAGACATGGATTTTATCGAGACCATTGAAACAAACGGATAGTCTTTCGAGGCAAGCGCTGTACAGCGGCTTAAAAGCTGATCTTCTCAAGCTGTTGCCGGAGCTCAGCGGCAGACTGGTATCGCAAATCGGGGTCTTTGGCGAGGCAGACGAGAATGATTGTCTCTAATGCGGGAGGGATTTCCGGGCAGTAAAGGCGCGGAGAATTCGGGGTTTCATTGAGAATCTTGTCAATAAAATCGACGTCATTTCTATACGGAATAGGAGAGCGCCCAGTCACCATGAAATAAAGCGTCGCGGCGAGAGAATATAAGTCGGCCGTTGGGCCAACATGCTTCGCGTTCTTCACCTGCTCAGGGGGCATGTACGAAGGCGTGCCTTTCATTTCTCCGGTTTTGGAAATGAGACTCAGGTGATGATTCTCATAGCTGCGCATCAGTCCGAAGTCGAGGAGCTTTGCTTCAGTGATGTTGTTTTCAGCGGTCGTGATCATGACGTTTTGAGGTTTGATATCGCGATGAACAAATCCGAGGGCGTGGGCCTCTTCAATGACCCCGAGGATCTGCAGGATGTAGCGCAGCGCCTCTCTGACTTGGAGGGGTTGACCTCGTTGGGAAATGAGATTGTGAACGTTCTGGCCGTTCACGTATTCCATGAGGAAGTAATAGACGCCGCCCTCATAGCCTCCATCGAATATCCGTGTCCCATGGGGATGCTTGAGCTTGGCACCCAGGCGGATTTCTCTGAGAAAGGAGAGGATGTTCTCTTGGCAAGAGGCCAATTCTGGGCGCATTGTCTTGATCGCAATCAGTTGACCACTTTCAATATGTTGCGCGAGATAGACCTCTCCCATGCCTCCCTTGTCAATGAGTGAGACGACCTCCAAGCCATTGAAAGGCTGTAGTTGGAGCAGCTCAGTGCTGCCGCCAGCGCTCTTCTTTTCTTGAAGGGTCTGGTCTGGCTCCAACGGACCCTCAAAATGGACGATGATCTCACTCTCGCCAAGAATCAACTGATCTCCATCGACGATGGGAGACTCACGATCAATACTCTGCCCGTTGAGCAAAGTTCCGTTTCTACTGCGATTTCGGAGCCGACAGTGAGGAGGGGAGAAACGAATGGAACAATGATCAGGGGAGATTGTCGCTTCTTGGCTCAGAGAGAGTCGCAGCTCATCATGTTTGCTCTTCTTGCGGCCAATTTTAATGGATTGATCCGGGGAGAGTTTGATTGATTGGCCTTTGTGAGGTCCAGAAATGATCTCCAATACAAGGTAACTATCTAGAGGCTTTGCTGGGACATGTTCAATTTTACTTTCGCGATCGATAGAGAAAATAGTCTGCATCTTCGATTTGGGGTCTACTTCGAAGCGTAGCTCGCTTGGAGGGGTTATCAAGCTTGGAGCTTCGTTTATGGCCGACTGAAAGGCCGTCGATGCTGAAAAGAACTGTGTCCAATTGAAGAGGCACTCCTTTTCTTTTTCGACATTTTTCACCGAAGTCGTTTCTTGTAAGGTCGACATCTGCCTGAGGATGAGCGCTTTCTCGTCTTTTGAGAGGTCTCTGAAAGCTTGGATTGCAGCGGGCTCAAGCTTGCCTTCGAGGCCGTGATACCACTGGGGTTTTTTGCTTTCATAATGGGGCAATGTCTCGTGGGCGAGGTCTCTCAGGCCATCGAGTAAAGCGTTGTAGTGAGGGTAGCTTTCTCGAAGCCCCTCAATACAAGTGAATGTAACCATTCTTTGAAGTGTCGTGGAACCAGGCTTCACTGTGGATTTTTCACCTTTCTTCGGACGGCATTCAGATAACGCTGAAGCGCGCTCTCGCTCAATTTTAGTAGGGCTCCTTTTGCTCTCTTTGTTTTCTTCAACTCAAGGCAGCGCTCGAATATTTTAGAGGCTCTAAGGTAATCACCTTCAATCCAAAACAATCGGGCCGCATCCAGAGAGTTAGAGGGCCCGGTCAGGACAACAATCTTCTCATGGTAGACCTTGGCCCAATCATAGCTTCCTCTGAAAAAATACCAATCTCTAAGAGTCGCTAAAGCCTCTAGATCTTTCGGGTTCTTTTTGAGCTTTCTGGCGGCCCCGTCTACTTCCCAGTCGAAATCAGGATATTGGAGGGCTCGGCGGAAGTCCCAAATTTGAACACGGCCGTTTTTAACGGTGGCCGCTCTCAGACCATCGTCGGCCACAGAGAGGCTTGTGAGAACCCCTGGGGCTTCCGAAAACTCAGAGATGTTTGATCGCCGAGAGATCCCGTCTCTTAGCCAAAGAGAGAGGGTCCCGTCGAGCCCGGCGCCGAAGAGAGTTCCGGTCGACGCGTTATAGCGAACAATTCGAGCCCGACTAAGCCGACTGCTTCCGCGCCCCGAACCCATGCCGCCAGGGCTTGCATTGATCCAAGTGACGGAGCCGTTGTAGCCACAGGCGACGATATCCTCAAGGACATCGGGCTGCCCCCATTTGGTGACCGCAGTGAGCCCGGAAACGCGGGAACGAATAGACCAAGTAATGTTCTTACCTGTTTTTAAATCCCACTGCCGAACATAGGAACCCCAAGAGCTGGAGTAGAGATAGGGTTGCTTGGGGTAGAACACAAAGCCTGTGACTTGACCGCGATGGGCTTTCAATTCTTGGGAGTGACCTTTTTTGAGATCGCTCCAATCCCAAATACGAATGCTGCCGTCTGCACAACCTGTTGCAAAACGTCGATTGTCCCGGTCGAGCTCCATGGCGGTGACGGCGACCGAGTGAGCCTTGATTGTGAAGAGCAATTTCTGCGCCGGGATGTTCCAAAGGGCTATATGACCGTTCTCTGTTCCAACAAGGAGTTGGCTACCATTGGCGAGTAGCCGGTGCTTAGTGATCGAATCTTTGTGACCTTGCCATTGCTGCACCAATTGGCCAGTCTCGGCGTCCCAAACGAAACACTGATTGTTAGAATGTCCGATTAGCCAAGATCCATCAGGGGTCAAGCTGACTTGGGAAATGTCTGCGTCATCGACTGAATGAACCCGACGCAATTCTTGATTGTTCGTCGTGGGGAGTATTTGACCATTCCCTGAGCGGCAGCCTACCAGTAGATATTTGTCGTTTGGACTGACTGAGAGGAACTTTGTGGCGTTTGAACCGTGGGCTAGAGGACGAAGGGAGCGCCCGTCTTTCGTTTGCCAAACCTGAATAATCGATGAGCTTCGACCAGCATAAAGACGGTCTCCGGAGGCATTGTAGTCGAGGGATAAGGTGGTGAATCTTGAATAGAGACGGCGAGATACAAGGCTTGTTTCAATGTCCCATAAGTGAACTTGTCCATCATAGGTCGAGAACGCCACTTCTTCGCCTGTG
>JARGOJ010000246.1:310-5911 GCA_029210225.1 Planctomycetota bacterium | reverse complement strand
GTATCATCGCTGGAACTTTGTGACTGACAAGTTCTTTAAAGTGAACGACATCAAAGACTCGGAAGCTTCGGCCGAGACCCCCTGCGAATGCTCTCCTGCCGTCTCTGGAGAAAGCAACGCAAAGGACCTTGTCCTTCGCTTTATAGGAATGAAGCAGGGTCTGCTTTTTGAGATCCCAAAGGCGAACGCTGGCATCATCGCTCGCTGTGATTAAGCGCTGTCCATCTGGTGATAAGTCGAGTTGTCGCAGTATGCGTTTGTGGGCTTGGAAGCGTCGGAGGCTCTTGCCGCTCTGCAAATCCCATATCTGAACAAAGCCATAAGCATCACCGACAATGAGACGAGTCTCATCCGGACTCACTGCGACCGTCGTCACCTGGCGCTGTTCGCCCTTGAATTCTCGAACAACTTGTTTGTTTGGAATGTGAAACAGCGTGACACGTTTATTGGAGTGAAGGACCACCGCGTGGCGATTATCTTTGAGCCAAACTCCATCTTTGGAGTTGTCGGCATCGAGAGTGATTAAGGGCGTCTGGGCGACAGAGTGACCGCGCCAGCGATGGTAAGTAAGGGCGCTCTCATAGCGTTTTTTCTCTTCGGGATTGGCAATGTATTGCGCGGTTCCCGTGAGAGACTTCTCAATTTCGTCGCGAAAGCCAATCGACTTTGGGGATTCACCAATGACTGCAAGATAGCGACTGAATTTCATAATGAATGACGCGCTAGAGTTCTTTGCGAGTTTTTTGTTTTGGGCGACGCGCCGCTGCCTTTCCTCGACTTTATCTCGCTCTACAACTAACTGATCTTTTTGCAGTTCTATCTCTAGAATCCTCTTTTTGTCTATCTCAGCGGCATTTTCCAATTGGCGGTTTTTGCTGGCGATTTCCTCGAAGTAATTTTGTTCGGTCTCGTAGTTTTGCTTCCATTGAAGCGCAAGGCCCGCCGCGCCTACGAAGATAGTGAGTATCAAGGCGAAGCTGAGACTCGCCGCGACTTTGTGCCGCTGAATGCGTCGCCAATTCTTCTCGGCCCAAGTTCGAGGTCGGGCCAATATCGCCTCGCCAGAGAGGAAGCGCTTCAAGTCGGCGGCGAGCTCTTCGGCGTTCTGATAGCGATTCTTAGGGTCTTTTTCGAGGCATTTAAGGCAAATGACATCGAGGTCGGCGGGGACTCGACGGTTCCAGAAACTGGGCTCTTGAGGATCTTCATTTATGACTTTGTGGAGCACATTGATCGCGGTGACACCCTCGAAGGGAACCCTTTGGGTCAGGCACTCGTAGAGAGTTGCGCCCCAACCGTAGATGTCGGCGCGAGCATCGACCGCTTTCCCTCGGGCTTGCTCAGGGGACATGTATGCGGGGGTGCCTAAGGATCCTTCGGTTTTGGTTAGGCGGCTTCGAGCATCGGAGAGGAAGACGAGGCCAAAGTCGAGGAGGTGAGCATTCTGATCCCAGTCGATGATGATGTTGTGAGATTTTAGGTCGCGGTGGACAAGACCTTCGTCATGAACTACGCTCAGCGCCTCAGCGATGGTCAAGAGCCAGCGAACGTATTGATCGATACTGGTTTCTTTGTCGGAGCCGACGATCTTCGAGAGATTTTCTCCTTCCAGGCAGTCCATGACGATGTAAACCTGATCGTCGAAGTCGCCGTAATCATAGATTTTCACAATATGAGGATGCTTGAGGCGGGCGAGGGCTTCGGCTTCCCTTAAGAAGCGCTTGCGGTCTTTGTCGTTGTTCTCGTCAGATTTGAGAATTTTGATCGCGACATCGCGACGCAGCTTATAGTCGAAGGCCTTGTGAACAACGCCAAAGCCACCTTCTCCGAGCTTTTCTTGAAGGTCGTAGCGTTCCTGGAAGGGGACTTCAGGAGGCGGTTGGCCGTTTCCTATCATGGTTGTGCTGACCCTTATATCCGATGCGGCTCCAAGCTATTCTCTAGCATACCCCGATCAGACCACGTCGCAAATCAGTGATTCGCAGTAAGACTGCAACAAAATCTTGCCAATATGGAACTTGGGGGGCGGGCGGCACGTAAACGAGTCGGCTCCAAGGGACGAGAATGGGAACGAAGAGATGAACTTAAAAAGATACATATGTTTAGTTGCAGTTTTGGCAACGTTTGGGATTTCAGAAGCCTGTTACGGCCAAGACGAGCCCTTTAAGACGCGCTTGTTTAAGACGAACGATCTTGAGAAGGAAGGTGCCTTTCGCGAACCGGAGAAGCTGCTCCTCGGTCAAAAGCAACCGTCTTCAGAGCCGACGAGGGATGGCTTCGTCGAACTGAAAGCCCTGCAGTGGAATGAGAATGAATGTCCGTGGCTTTATGAAGGGGATCTTCGGGACATTATTGAGCGCTTCGTTGAACCCATGAGTTGGAAGGATGCCCAGGCCGGCATTCGTCGGGTGAAAAATGGCTTACTCGCAACAAACAGAGTTGTGGTTCTCGACAAGGTGCAGAGCTTCCTTGACGACATTCGCGAGGGGCGAAAAGCCCGTGTTCGGATACTGACAAAGATAGTGGAAATTAAGAGGCAACAGGGAGTCGCGCAGCAATTCGTGCCCGTTGTCGGACAATTTATTGATGAGAAGCAAAAAACGGCGTTGCAATTGGCGCTGAAATCTCGGAAAGCGGTCTTACTGAATGCGAAGGACGTGACTGCGGGAGATGGGGATTATCGGGTTGTAAAGCAGTTAAAGGCGCATCGCTATCTGGAGAGCTTCTCGATTTATCAAGGAGGAACGGTCCCGGTCAATGAGGTCGATAATGGTGTCTTGCTGGAGGGTCTTCAAGTTCAGTTAAGGGTGGCCATTCCACGGGATCGCAGCGTCGCGCAAATAGATTGTTTAGTGGAGAGAAGTAAGAAGACGGGAATGAAGAATCGAGTATTCAAA
The DNA here is from genome assembly GCA_029210225.1 of Planctomycetota bacterium. Classification (GTDB taxonomy): domain Bacteria; phylum Planctomycetota; class J058; order J058; family JARGOJ01; genus JARGOJ01. The sequence goes on along the minus strand of JARGOJ010000246.1, from coordinate 3,014 downwards.
GGGGTCGGGACATTACAACTCCCTGAGATTGATGTCTTGCGAGCGGCATCTACTTTTCGGATGAAGCCAAGTCAATCAGCGAGGACGATGGTCTTAGCGACCTTTTCTAGCAAGAGCCGTCGTAGTCAAATAGCGGTCCTCATTGAAGTTCAGACTCTGTTCAAAGAGAGGACCGAACAAAAAATCAAAGCTCATATGGCTTTTCCCCTGCAGTATTACAAGTCGCCAGCGAACTTCAAGTTTGACTTCCCATGGAGAGGCGGAGCCTTTGGACCGGACGAGTTTGATGGCTCGGGCTTAGCTTTTGATGATGAGGACGAGAGCTATGACGTTCTGAAGTCAGGAATTGCGGCATCGTCCATGTTGAAGAGCAACTTTGTCTTCTGGAATCGGAGCTTGCTTGTTCGCGGGCCGAAGTCTGTCAAATTGGCGGCGCGAGACTGGTTGGCCATTCAAAAGCCTAGCGAGCATCGTTATTCCTATCGACTGCTTGAGGTGGATGTGGCGAATGAAGAGCTGCCCGAAGATCGAGTTGTGAAGCCTGAAAAGGTGAAATACTGGTTGACGAGAGCGGCGAATAGAGAGATGGCAGGTAGCGGTTATCTGGGGCAGCAAGTGTCATTGAGCTGGCATTCGGAACTTCGAATTCTCAGTGATGTGGAGCACGTCTCAGGGGGCACTGGTAAAGAAGTGAGACAGGTTGCGATGGCACGTCTTTCTAGTGTCGGGCGTGGTCAACTGTTGATTGTTAAGGCGCTCTCTCAAACGAAGACTGGCTTGAGAATGCGGATTGAATTCCAGTCTTCGGACTACGAGTCAGTGAAGGTTGAGGACGTTCATGGATACAAGGTGGATTGTCCACAAGAGTGGAAGAGAATCAGGAAGTCGGGAGTTCACCGCCTCGCCTTTGAACATGGAGTTGTCTTGTCGGTGTCTCGGGGAGAGAAGCGCAGTCGCGCTGTCGTTCTTATTCTGAGGTCTCTGGGGTCCTAGTGTTCTGTTTCAATTCAATTCAATCGACAATATGGAAAGAGAAGAGCATGACGACAAGACAATGGACCCTTTTATTTCTCGCCGGTTTCACAGTGATTTCAGCGGCTCCAGCGACCGCGCAGGAGACTTTGAGAGTGTCCCGAAGCTATGATTTGGCGGAGCTTGAGTTAGAAGATGACGATAGCTGGCGAGATCGTTTGACACTAAGAAATGGATTGATGGCGAAAGTCAAGCTCGGCTTCGAAGAGGACAATGCGAATGGGCATTGGAGAGCGCTTTTTGCTTTTGTCAAAGAGGAGCTGGCGGATGTCGATTGGACAAAGAAAGAGCGTTGGCAGATCAATGGCAGCCTCTTAACGGTGGTTGGAACTCCTCGGTTGCAAAGACGGTTGAAGCGGGTCTTGGGCAATTTGGCTGACGCGGGGTCGGAGCGAGCGAAGGTCACGATTTCGATTGTGACGCTCAAGGATAACTCGAGGTCGTTTAGCGATTTTCAACCGGGGCTGTCTTTGAGCGCAAAACAATTGAGGACCCTCAAACAGGATATTCAGTCCCAGAGTGGCTTGCTCTTTTTCGATGTGCCCAATGGGGTAAAGAAAGTTTCGAGGACATTGGTCGGGCGGAACTACGTTGCGGACTATGAGGTCAATCAAACTGGGGTTCTTCCCGTGATCAATCCCGTCATTGAATTCTTGCGTACTGGCGTGATGGGGGAGGTGCAGGGGCATTGGGATGGGGACTCCGACGAACTTATCTTGGAGTCACGATTTGAGCGCTGTCGTCTGCTGGCGACTGAGTCGTTTGTTTTTGACAAGAATCGGAAGCTTGAATTGCCGGAGATAGCGCGAGTGAGAGTTGGAACAAGTGTCAGAGTCGGGCTGGAATCGACGACGGTGCTTTCGCAGTTTATTGACACTTTGGGCAAGCGGACAATGATCTTGGCCATTGTTCGCGGGAACAAAGTGAAAGAGCTTGCTTGGCGTCGATATTCGTTAAGGGGTTTCGGGCTCTTACGAGACTATGTGAGTGTTCCCTGGCGTTCCAATTACAATGATTTAAACGCGAGTGGCTATGGCGGTGGAGCAGGTCTAGATTTTGGCGAGGACGAAGACGATGGCGAAAAGATGCTTGCCCCAGAGACGCAGCTTTTTCAGGCGCTGTTTAAAGAGAAGCTTGTGGGAGTTGGGGCCATTGCTTCGTGGTTGTTTGTCAAAGGCCAGAAGCTCCGAGATTATGTAGGCTTGTCGTTGAGGAATCGTTTGTCGAAGCGGTCACGTTTGGCGTATCGAATCATTGAATTAGAATTGCCCCCTGGGGCGTTGCCAGAGGCCCGCCAATTTGATGCTTTGGGCTTTGCGAAGCTAAGAGATAGGGGCAAGGTCACCGGGGAGTTGAGCGTCTCTGGCTTTATGCGGCAGCGCGTGCAGTTTGACATTTTTCAGGAGAAGAGAATTGTCACGGCGATTTCGACTCAAGCGGGGGCTTGTCTTATTTTGCCGCCGACTCCGGACCCAATCGTGACATGTTTGAACCGTGGTTATCGACTTCAATTGAGCGGGTTATCTGAGACAAAGGAGACTGTCGGCTTTGAGGTCTCGGGGCAGTTTCACAGCTACGGGAAGGTCAATGGAGTCGCGATGAAGTATGGCGTGGTTCAGTTCCCTCAAGATCTTGTCCGACGGGATTTCGCGGAGAAGGCGACTGCGAAGTG
>JARGOJ010000246.1:0-222 GCA_029210225.1 Planctomycetota bacterium | reverse complement strand
TGTGTCTATGGAAAGTACCGACGAGAAGACGAAGCTTCTCTGTGTTCGGGTGACGAAGCTGCCTGGGACTGAGAAAGGGAAGTAGTCGCGGCGAGGATTCGGTTCTTCTCCTCGACCTTGTCATCCTTGCGAGACTCTTCTGAGTGGGACCCTACGGGGGATGACTTCGCAGCTTCATTAGGCAAGGCTGGAGGTCAGGGCTCGCCATATAACTCGGCTCAG
>JARGOJ010000245.1 GCA_029210225.1 Planctomycetota bacterium | reverse complement strand
AGTGTGCCAGTAAAACGGCGCGGCATGGAAGTATCGGCTTTGGGTCGCTGTGTTCTCTCCAGTGAAGATAAACGGACCATAGGCCCTGTCAGTCTTGGACTTGTCTTTTGAATTCCAATAGAAGGGAGGAAGGAAAGAGCTTTCAGCGTTAGGGGATTTATGGTTGTAGAAGAAGGGGGCGAGGAAACTTGATTCTCCGCTCTTGTCCTTTGTGCTCCAGTAAACGGGAGCGATATGTAGGTAACTGGACTTTCCAGACTTTTCGTGACCTGAGAAGACGAAGGGGCTGTACATCCCATCTTTTCGATATTGCGTTTCTGAATCCCAGTAGAAGGGCAAGAGCGCGCTGCTTCTTTGACTCTCGCCTTTCTTATTGGACCAGAAGAAAGGCGCGACATGAAAATACTTGCTTTGGTCTTCGGCGTTTGAACCACTAAAGATCGGACCTATCATGCGGCGTGATTGCTCTGAAGATTGATCATTCCAGAAAAAGGGAGCCACAAAGGTCTTTGAGCGATCCTTCAATCTTGAGTTCCAATAAAACGGAAGAAGTGTCTTGTAGGAATAGTCTTTTCCCTGTCCAGACCAATAGAGCGGGGCGACATTGAAGTAGCTGGATTCCCCAGATTTATCATAGCCGGAGTAGATGAAGGGGCTGTAAATCCCATCTTTTCTATGCTGATTCTCCGACTGGAAATAGATCGGCAAGAGCGCGCTAGTTTTTTGATTCTCACCAGTTCTATGAGACCAGTAAAGCGGCGCGACATGAAAATAGCTGCTTTGGTCCTCAGCGTTGGCGCCGCTGAAAACTGGACCGATCATTCGAGTTGAGTGGGTCAAAGACTGATCGTTCCAATAAAACGGCGTTGCGAAGGTCCTTGAGCGATCTTTTGACTTTGCGTTCCAATAAAAAGGGAGCAGAGTTTGGTACGAACTGTCTTTATCTTTTTGGGACCAATAGAGCGGGGCAATATTGAAGTAGCTGGATTCCTCAGATTTATCATAACCGGAGTAGATGAAGGGACTATATATACCATCTCTTCTATACTGATTCTCCGACTGAAAATAGATCGGCAAAAGCGCGCTGCTTCGTTGATTCTCACCAGTTCTATTAGACCAGTAAAGCGGCGCGACATGAAAATAGCTGCTTTGGTCCTCAGCGTTGGCGCCGCTGAAAACTGGACCGATCATTCGAGTTGAGTGGGTCAAAGACTGATCGTTCCAGAAAAAGGGCGTTACGAAGGTCCTTGAGCGATCTTTTGACTTTGAGTTCCAATAAAACGGGAGCATTGTTCTAAACGACGAATGCTGATCTTGCCCAGACCAGAAGAACGGCGCGGCATGAAAATAGCGGCTTCCTTCTCCTTTGTTTTGGCCTGTATAAACCAGAGGGCCGTAGACGTTGTTTGTCTGTTGGCCGCTCCTGCGTTGCCAGTAGAAAGGGATGACTGCTCGGGAGTAGTTGTTCTCACCAGTTTGACTCGACCAATAAAAAGGCGCCAACACTTTACTTTGGGTCTTTTCCCCGCTTTTACTGGACCAGTAGAAGGGCGCGACATGAAAGTACTTACTTTGAGTCTTCGCATTTGCGCCACTGAGAATGGGACCGATAAACCTTGAATATTCGTCTGGGGACTGCTTGTTCCAGTAAAAAGGAGCAATGAATGTCTTCTCTTGATTCCCGGACTTTGAGCTCCAGTAAAACGGCGCGACGATTAAGTATCGACTGTCGCCGTTCTTTTCGCTTCCAGAATAGACAAAGGGCAAGAGGGCCTTGCACGTGGATTTCTGACTGTCCCGGCTCCAATAGAAAGGCGCGATGAGCTTTGAGGACCCCCCGGTCGATTTATTCTTCGTGGAGAAATAGAAGGGGGGGAGGTGTTTATAACTTGAGTCCTGGGATTCGCCGGAGTAGTAAAATGGATGAATTCCGAGGGACGAATTGACTCCTTTGCGCTGATAGAAGAATGGGGAATAGCGCCTTGATTCTCCGTTCTTTCCTCCTTTAGATTGATAATAGAACGGCAAAACAGAGAAGCTGGATTCTCCAGAGTCCTTTTGCGAACGTTGAAACAACAAGGTGTAGAGTTCATTGCTGTCGCTGTTTAGACCATGATTGGAATTGAGATAGAGGGGAAAGAGACCGGACACTTTGGAATTGGGGCCATAGCGCTTAGAACCATAAAACGGGAGGTAAAGGGAAGAACTCTGATCGGCGTTGTTCTCTTGATAGTGCAGTGGACTCCAGGAATAAGAACCTAGGAACTCATCATTTCTGTATCCAGCGAGGGGCCAAAAAATGTCGTAGCGACTTCGTCCTAAGGCCTCATCCTTCTCTCCTCTGAACAAAGGATAAAGCGCGCTCCAGTGTTTTTTGCGAAGGCCGTCTTCGCCATATCCAATGAAGGGAAAGACATGCCAGGACCGGGCTTCCCCGTGACGTTGATACCAAAAGTTGGGGGCCAAAAAACCGAGGGAGCGATCTTCGGCATCGTTCCTCTCGCCATAATAAAAGGGCGCGATGATTCTTCGCCGCTCAGTCTCTGATCGGCTTTGCCAAAAGAACGGAAGAACTCTCTTATGAGATTGGTCCTTGTCGTTGGAAGATGCCATCAGCGGCCAAAGAAAGGACCAATACTCCGCGTCAGTTTGGAATGATGACTCGTGTGCAAAGAAGGGACGTAAATAAGTAGCCGAGCCGTCTTTGTCATTTCGAGATTCATAGATGGGCCAGAAGACCTGTAGTCGCTTCTCGCCTCGTTGATTCTTATAACTGAAAATGGGCCAGAATTCTTTGTTCCGCTCTCGGTTTGGTGTTTCCTCCTTGTCCTGCGCAAAGGCTTGCTTGGGCAGTCCGCAATCTAGACCAATGGTCAGTAATATAAAGGCTGGGAAAATGAAGCGAGACCAGGATTGGGAGGGCATGGAAGACTCCAACGAGCGAAAAAGCAAACGATGACAATTGGCGATGTCTCTTCCTTCAATGATCTTTCGAGGATTTGAAAAAGCCGCAAATCCTCTCGCGTGACTCACACAGAAAATTGTGCAAACCCGCTTGAAAATTTAATTTGAGAAGAGATCGTGAAAGGAGCCCTAGGAAAAATCGTGCCGAAGTTAATCTTTGAATAAATTCAGTGTTGGCGCGTTTAACAGTGTTAACTGTTTGTCAAAGCCGACAGAAATTCGTCGCTTTTTCTAAACAACTGTCGATTTCTGACGCCTGAACGTTACAGAGGATCGACGAGCCCAAGTTTCATGGGGCCGGTCGATCCTCTAAAAGCACCGAGGTCAAATGAGACCTCAGGGTTGTGATTCTGAATTTTGCGCGCTGCGGATTTATGTAAGCACCGGAGCTCGTGATCGCGGTCGAATCCAATCGATCAATGGGGCGATTAACTGGCTTTCACGGGGAATTGAGCCTTTCAATGCGCGGTTGGCTTTGAGACGGCGGGCTAACATGATTGTCCGTCCGATGAGTGCTTGATCCCAGCGAAGGAGCTGTCGAGCGCGGTGCTTGTTTTTTTGGACGTTCTTAGTTTTCATGACTATTAAGACTCTCTCTCGTTATTGAATATTTTTGAAGTTAGCACCAGCCATGCCAATGGCTTTATGTAAATTGAATTGTCTTTGTAAGTCTTTTATTAACATGGATATATACGTAACTACTCGGTGAGTGTTGGAGGAAAAGACAAGTCACAATGTTTCAAAGATTGTCAAAATGTCTCTTTCAAATGTTCAACACTGGTAAATAAGACGACGGCCGAGAAGGCATCGTTCGCCACAATCTGAAAAGTCGACGATGTTTCGGGAAAATGCGATGCTTTTGCTCGAAGAGTCGCTTTTGTTGTTGTTTGTTTTGGATTTTGACCGAAAAAAAGAAGTGAGAGGCTGTCGGAAACGGCGATTTCCCTTGCTCAAGCCTTCGAAGGACTCCTGTTTTGTTCGGAGTCGTCGTCTGCCCACCTTTTCTAAACGTCACTGATCTGTTCATCTATATAATGTTGCAATCATCTGGGATCCTCAACCGAAGACGAGTTCATGGACGATCTTGAGTCAGTCGACAATGCTGAGAAGAAATCTCTTCCTATCGCCAAAATCCTTGGTTTTGGCTTGGCCTTTCTCTTCCTATTCTTTCTTCTCGCGTGGCTATTCAGCGTTTCCTTTCGCGTGATGCTCTTCCGAAGCACCTACGCCTTCGGTGGAGACAGCCTAAAGTCGTGGTCGGTAAGCTCCATAGGAGAGGAAGGAGTACTCGGCGGGAAGATCTTGAGCAAATATCTTGATCGTGGAGATTCGGAGAGTCGGATCATGATTCTTGAGACCCTCAAAGCGATGAAGCCCGAAGAAGCCAAAAACGCCGCGCCGGCGATCGCAGCGGCCATCGTCGACAAAGATCCAAAGGTCAGGAAGTTGTCCTCGGAGATCTTCGAAAAGATGGGCAAAGACATCGGTGAGGCCACGCCTATACTTGTGCAGAGCCTCGCGGCGGACAACTATCAACGAATCCCCGCCATACTGACCAGGGTCGGCGAGCCCGCTGTCGAAGCCCTGATCGAAGTTCTCAAAGACGATAAGAACCCTGACCATCGACTGAGAGCGATTCAGGTCTTACGAAGCATAGGTGAAGACGCCGGGGGGGCCATCACCGACTTAGGGCTCTTGCTCACCCAGAACGATGACACCATTCGCTTCAACGCCGCGCTCGCTCTCGGAGCGATTGGAGTTGATTCGATTCCGATTCTCATGACCGTTCTTCGCGACAAAAATTCAGGGGGCGCCTACACAGACAAAGCGATCCTCAAAATCGGACGACCCGCCATCCCCACACTCATCAAAGCCATTAAAGAAGATGGCGATCGTGCCTCGACGCTCCTAAACCAAGTCTTCTACAAAGCCGTACAACGCTTGAAAACAGAAGACCCAGAACTGGTTGACTTGGTCAAAGCGGCGATCAACGATCCCCGCCCCGATGTCCGAGAGAAATTTGCCTTTGCCTTGGGCATCCTCGCTGAGAAGTCAGACCCAGCTCGGGATGCTCTCCTCCTAGTGCTCAACGACTCGGAGATGCTCGTGAAAAGCAGGCCATCATTCGCCTCGGCAACTTGGGAGCACGAGCGAACAAAGCGCTCGCCCAAATTGAACGCCTCAAGTCGGACCCTGAGTTATCAAGGGAGGCGACGGAAGCGGCCAACAAGATTCGCGGAAACTGAAGCCCAGCCTAGCGCTAGTTCGATGCGGCGTAGGGCCAAACGGACACTCGGGCTTTGATGGCATTGTCACCATAGAGAACGTCGACTTCGCTGCCGAGATCGACGGTGTTCTTCACATATCCAAGGCCGACGATCTTCGACTCGGGAACTTGAATGGCGCTGGTCAAAAGCCCAACCTTCTTGCCATCCTTCTCAACCACCGGACGCTCTTCAGGGACTGTTTCTCCATCGATTTCGAATTTGACCAAGTGCCGATTAACGCGGCCCCGATACTTGATTTTTGCAACCGTCTCCTGACCAGGATAGCAACCCTTGTCGAAGGAAATCGCTGTCTGCTCCAAGTAGGCTTCCTGAGGCAGAATCTCGTCGTTAATCTCTTTGCCAAAGGCAGGAACCGCAGCGGAGACTCTCAGGACCTCTGCTCCTTCACTTCCCACGACGCCACCGCCGTGCTCTTCGACAGCCTTCTTGACCGTCTCAGCGACTTGTGCGGCTTGATCTTTAGGAATGACCAGGTCAAAGCCTTTTCCGCCGAAGCGGACGCGTCGTATTAGGACGCATGAGGCGCCGTCTAAGTCCCAGCTCGTATGGCTGAGAGGCGTCTCTCCGAGTGTTCCACCAAGGCTCTTAAGAATCTCGTCAGACTTGGGTCCCTGGACAGAGAGCAGGACTCTCGTGGAGGCAAGGTTCTCAAGGGTGACGTCGTTGTTAAGGACGAACATATCAAAGCGCTGGAGAACCATCGCGGAGCTGGCGTTCGGGACTTGAAGGTAAAGCGTTTTTCCGTCGGTCTGATAGACGTGGAGCTCGCTGAGTATCTTTCCCTGCGCTGTTAGGTAGAGGCCGTGTTGCCCTGCCCCGTCCTTAATGGCCTCGATGTCATTGGAGGTCATCTTATGTAGGTAAGTCTTTGTGTCAGGGCCAGTCGCCCGGATCCAACCTTCGCTGGAGAGGTCGAGCAGGGCAGCGTGGTCGCGGCCAAAGATATACTCTTGCTTGACATCGTGAATTTGTGGGAGTAGGTCGGACATAGGGAGCGCTCCAAATCAGAAGAAATGATGGTTCGCAAAGTTTAGCGATGTCGAGCCCTGGACACCAGACTTGAGACCTAAACCTTTGCCCCAGGGACTAGATAACGATCGGACTTGACGGTCAAAAAGACCTGCTCTCCTTCAAAATCCAAAAAGTCGCCGAGGCTCAACGCGCCGACCGGCGTGAAGCGAGCTTTATCGCCGCGCTTCAACGTGCAGTATGGAATATCCGCCTTATAGACCAAACTCTCCGGGCAAAGCAGCTCGTATGTCTCGTCGGAGAGGGAGAGGCCTAAGCCATCGTCCTCTTCATGGATGCCAAGCACTTGAAAGGGGGCGTCCTCAACGACGATTTCGACGCTTCGGGGACCCATGATGTAACCGTAGCCGTCGCTTGGCAATCTCTTGAGACCAATTCGTAGCATGCGTTCGATGCCAGGATGCTCGACGAGCTGCGGGCCATACCAAAATCGACCGTGTTGATCGAGCTTGATGGTTTGCTCGTCAAAGGCAAAGACTGGGACCTTCATTTCTTTTCCTTGCTACTCTTGACGCGAATGCGGAAGGCTCTGGGACCATTCTCGCCCATGACAGAAAACTTTGCAGCGGCGCCTTCTTTAAGGTTTTGAAGGTCTTTGAGAAGGGCCTTCGCATCCTTAATCTTCTTATCATTGAATTGAAAAATGACCTCGCCTTTCTTTAACCCGGCCCTCTCTGAAACGCTGCCGGGATCAACCCGGACGATTTGAACGCCCGTGGCGAAAACCTTCGAGGACGTCACAGCGACCCCTAATTCTGGAATAAAAACGCTGGGGATGGTCACGGCTTTTTTCGCCGTCAAGGCTGCGGCTTCTTCTTCCAATTTTCGTGCCTGGTCTCGAAGGGCTTTGGCTTGAGCTTCCAACTGACGGGCTTGTGCGCGAATACGTTCGGCGTCTTTCATAATCGATTGGGCTTTCTTGCGAAGCCCCTTGTTTGGGTCGACTTTTTTGGGCTGACTGGAGAGGCTCCTGCGGGCGAGATCCCCTACGCGAAAAATCGGCAGCTTAGCGGGGAGGACATATTCAAGGTATCGAGCGGTGCAGCGGTTCTTCCTGCAGTCAATGACGCGAACAGTTCCAACAGCGGTATTGATGCGATAGATCGTTAATATATCGCCCACTTTGAGTCCATCTTGAGTGCCGAGGGAAATTTGCAATAAATCAGTGTTAGCTGGAGCTGCAGTGACTTTGCCAGGGCGACTCTTTGTATTGGCTTTGGCGTTGGTTTTGCCTTTTTTTAATCGAACGGCCACGTCACCTTTTTTGACGGTGCCATTTCTCTTGATTAATCTGGCGGAGCAGATGTCATTGAAGACCGCGAAAACCTTCGCTTGGCCAATCTTCTTTTCGTTTCGCAAGATCGCGAAAACATCGCCGTTGGCGACGCCATGCCTCAATCCACGATCAAGCAAGACCAATTGACTTTGATCGACTGGGTCGACTTTGAGTTCTAAAACGCGGGCTGTCGTTGCCTTGGCAGAAACCGGAGGCAGGGGATCGTCAGCGAAAACTGACGGAATGATACAGGTCAAAAAAAGCGCGCTGAGAGCGGCCCTTTGTAAGGAGGAAATCAATGTCATCCGATTCATACCGTTCTGTTTCATTGTGCGTCGTCGTCTGCTTTAGGTTTCTCAACTGTCGCGCTGTCCGGATTGTCAGCGGGTGTTTGACCCTCTTCTTCAGAGCTTTCCTCTGGGTCCGATTTCTTCCGAGATAGTGGCCATTTCGATTTAATGAAATTGACCTTGTCTTTGAAGCGCTCTTTCTTCTGACGCCAGCGACCTCTCGACTCAGCGGCATGTTTCTTAAGGATCCCCCAGCGCGTCTTTGGCTCTGCATGAGGCGAGAGAAAGCCGAGGTAATTCACCTTGAGATTCATATCGTCTGCGCTATACCAAAGGTCGTCGAAGCTATGCTCGAAGGTTCCGATCTTGAGCGCTTTCCGAAGTTGTTTCAGGGCCTCCCCCACGGACATCTCTGGATTGATGTCTTCGGTGAGGCTCTCGAGACGGCTCTGTTGATAAATCTCTGCGAGCAGCGCTCCATCAACACGGGAGACTAAAGATTGAAGCGCATCGGCCTGGCCCGCAGTCCTTGCCAGTTCCGATTCAGTCGAATCGGGCTCGTCATAGGCTTTGAAGTAGTCCGGGCACGATTGAAACTCATCGATGAGTTCGCCGCCGTAGTAAACGAAGATAGCGAAGGCGTCGTAGAGAACGCTGCGATGACAAACAACTGTTGTCTCTAGAGTTTTAGATATCGCTAAGGCGACGGCTTCATCGTGGTCGAACTCTTCGAGGTAAACGGAGGTCCAACCTTTTGTTCCTCCAATGATCAGGGCGCGTTCGTCGCCGACGACGTGAATATCGTCTCCCTCACAGCGTTCATATTCATTGTCTGTAAAGAACGCGCAGAGGGCCTCATGAACCTCTGCGGGGCTTCGTTCGTCGACAGCTAAGCCGCCGATCCAAACATCCATACTCATTACACCTCCATGTTCGTTGCCTGAGCCTGACTGACTTTTGGGCACTCAGGGTCTGGGGCCCATGGGTCCCCGGTGAGAAAGCGCGCCACGGCCCGACATCCGCCACGACAAACGCTCAGATACTCACAGCTTCGGCAGGGCTCAGCCGCGTTCTCGGGGTATTCTCGGAACTCTTTGAAACTCTCGGGGTTTTCCCATAGCTCATCGAGGTTGAGAATGTCTTGCCCTTCATCAGGATAAAAGGAGCACGCCGATGCGCGACCTTGTTCGTCGGCGCCGAGCAGGCTGATTCCTCCAATACACCCCATCACATCGAAGGCCTCCATGCGCTCTTTGTCCGGTGAATGGTGGCATACAAAGGGAGCGGAGCTGCAATCAAGTTTTATTGGAATTTGATATTTCTCTGTCAATTTTAGAACTTTGGGAAAGAGTTCTGTCCGCTGCTCAGGTTCCAATCTATGGCTCAAGTATTCCTGAGTGCCCCGGCCAGCGGGCTTGTAGCGAAGCAACTCAATATCGCAGACCTTATTCTTTTTAGCGAAGGCGGCGATAGCGTCAAGCTCGTCATAGGTTTCCCGGGTGACGACGACATTGAAGCCGACCTGAACGCCCGCGTCGACCAAGTGCGCGACGGCGACCTCGGCGAGCTGAGTCTTGTCTTCACCAAAGGGTTCTCGGCGGCCAAGGCTGACTCCATCCACGGACAAATTGATTTGCCCAAAGAGCCCCGCGCATTCTCGCGCTAAGGCCGCCGTCATAAATTGACCATTGGTTGTCAGGTTCGGAGTGACTCCTCGTGCCCGAGCGTATCTCGCGATATCTAAGAGATCGTCTCGGAGGAAGGCTTCCCCGCCGCCCATAGCGAGGTGGAAGACCTTCATGGCCGCCAGGCTATCAATGCGCTTGCTCACCTCTTCGAAGCTTAAATCTTCCCCTGCGTCTGGGCTTGAGTCGGTATAGCAGTGGCTACATTGCAGCGGGCAGCGCCGAGTAATCAACATGTGCGCTTCTGTGGGGGCGCTGAGAACTTCTCTTGGGGCCTCTTCCCACAGGGGAGAATCGGGAAGCCCGAGAGACTTCATAAGTTCTCTATCAACGTAGGCAAGCATTGCTGGGGAGTTGGTCGCTAGGATGCCCCCAAATCGCTCGTATCGATAGCGCGGTTTGTCAGCCATGATTTTCAGGCGTCTCTTCCTGGCTTGGCGTTGGCGCGTCCGCCTCTTCGCTGTCGGCAAATCGGGCCGCGAGCAGACCCGAGGCGATAGTGAAAATGGCGGCGCAGGAAGTGAGCGTCCACATAAACACAATGACGTTGGTGCCCACAGAGGACGAATTGGGATTCATCCCCAGCCGGAGACGTAAGATCTTTCCAGGGAGCGCAGGAGCCCTGGAGGAGCATGCA
>JARGOJ010000244.1:878-10171 GCA_029210225.1 Planctomycetota bacterium | reverse complement strand
GTGTTGTCATCACTGGAGCAGCTGCCAGTGACTTTTTAGGATACAGTGTCGCGAGAGTCGGCGATTTCAATAGTGACGGCCTTGGGGATGTGATCGTCGGGGCCTTTGGCGCGGATCCCAACGGGGCTTTGAGTGGTCAGGCCTACATTCTTTTTGGAACGCAAACCCCCTTTGCCACAGCCCTTGAGATCTCAACCCTCACACAAAGCCAAGGGCTGATCATTAACGGCACCGATGGGAACGATCGCTTGGGATTTGCCACAGCAAACTCAGGAGATTTCAATGGAGATGGCGTCTCTGACGTTCTTCTTTCTGCGCCTATCGCCCGGGGTGCCGGAAGGACGAATGCTGGTCAGGCGTATATTGTGTTCGGAACCAATATGCCTCCAACTGTCCTTGAGATTTCTGCGCTCACACAAACCCAAGGTCATATCATCAATGGCGCCGTGGCCAATGACTTATTGGGATTGAGCCTGGGGGGCAATTAAGAAAGCTCCTGTGACTCTGTCATCCGAATCGCGACAGTCTCTGATTTTTCATTCATCCAGGAATTCGTTCGCCCCCGAGCATTTCAAATGATTGGGGCGAACGACAAGCGACGAAAAAAGGGGGCCTAAATGATTGAGTGTCACTCGTTTCTTAAGACAACAAACCTGAGAAGGGCACAATAATGACTGCGATGATCAACGTTGTGATGAGAAAGGCCCAAGGGATATAAGTGGCAAAGAGGACAAGGATTGCTCCCCCTATCAGTAACGCCGCTAAAACCGAGAAGGCTTTGAATATTAATACAGCTCGGTCAAACTTCCGTGCGTGGGCCAGGCACAGTCTCTTCTTGCTATAGGCAGAATACATCGCTCCTCGTTGATGGCATTCTTCCGTCGAACATTCAAGCTCCTTTGGCACACTCCCACTTGGAGTGTTTAATTGAGAGGAGCTATTTTGCAGCTCTTGATCTTGTTGAATACTCCGAGCTTCCTGCACAGCTATGTCTGGACCTCCAAACTCATCCCAATTCGTGCTCTGGTCAGTCTTCTGTTCAACGGAGTCCTTCAGCGGCTCGGAGCTTGAGATCATTTTGTTTGGGGAAGAACAGGAGGAGCAGTGAAAGCCTTCGTCCCATCACTCCCCTCCGATTCTACGTCGTCGTGACAATAGGGGCAGCGATTGCTTTTGACTTTGACCTGACCTTCATCCCGCAAAGTATTCACTTCGTTGGGTAAAGTCATACCTGGCTTTAAGGTTTCTGCTTCCATTGAATAACTCTCTGGCTCTTTAGGGGCATGTTCCTCTCGTCGCAGCGAACTCAGCCGAGAAGGGACATCATTATAGTGGCAGCATGCCTATTCTGTAACAAAATGGCCGTACCAAGCATCCTCCGAAATGAAGATAACAGTTTAGGGAAATTGAAACAGGGGAAGCGGAGACTCAAGGAAGGCGGCGTTATCAGGCTCTTTCCTTAATGCTGCGATGCAGTCGCTGAGTTGCACTCCGTAACTGTAACCCCTCCCCGAAAGCCAAAAGATTTCATTGGCGTAGCTCAATTGTCCGAACTCGGAAATTTCGGAGTTCCCTAAGACAAACTGTCCAATCGGTTCTCCCGACTTGAGAGCGAGTAGTTCCCCCGCTGTGCTAAGCAGCCAATCGTATCCCCCAGCTTGAGCGGAGCCTATAAACCCCGCAAATGGTCCCAACTGTGGCATTTCAACGGGGTCGTCAATCCCGGCTTTAAAACACCAATGGCGCATATCCCATTCGTCGTATTCCGAGACAATCATACGGTCACCGTGAGGACATTGTCCAGCGAGCATGTTTGTCTTGAAGTATTTCGTAAGAGTTCCGTCCGGAGCTCTCCGTGTGGTCCCTTTGTATCCTCGAAACCAGATTTCACCGTTGCTGAAAGACGCGATATCCGAGGCTGTTTTATCGATCAGTCCTTTCTTAACAACTTCAAGTATCTCGCCATTTTTCATCAGCGTAAAATTGCCCGAGCCACCGACCACAAGGGTGCCATCCTCACAGAGGTGGAGACCGGCGACCTTCTTCCCGCCGAGGCCATCTTTGTCTGTATACTGCTTCACAAGCTCAGGTCTGCGAAGGTGATACAAGCCCAAATCTGTCCCGACCCAAAGCTCAGCAGTATCCACAAGCAAACCATTGATCCTTAGAGCCTTATTGAGAGTAAGAAATGAGTAATGAGTATTGATCGTGAATTGAGATCTGCCCAAAGAAAACACCACGGCGACGGCTCGGATGACCTTCAAGAACATAGAGCATTGTCTCGCCTCAGGAGTGCGGGTTCTTCTTCCG
This sequence comes from Planctomycetota bacterium, assembly GCA_029210225.1. GTDB lineage: Bacteria > Planctomycetota > J058 > J058 > JARGOJ01 > JARGOJ01. Next base: position 7,861 of record JARGOJ010000244.1, on the reverse strand, counting down.
CTTCTATTTCTCGAATTGAAGCGAACCTTCTCGCCCAATCGAGCTTACAAAATAGTCGCTACTATTTTGGCGATCTCGACAGAATACTTGGGGAGATAAAGAAACGAGAAGCTTGGGGCTGGGTCTATTGCGTAACACCAGACAGCGACGATTCCGTTTTTAGCGCTGTCGTTTCCCGACAATTTGGATTTGCATTTCTCTACGAACAACTCTCAGACGAGCCGGAACCCGATTGGCCAGCGCTCATTGATATTCGAAAGTTTGTCCTGGACTACACACAGGAACGAGATCATACGAAGATCAAGTTTGCTTGGAATGGGCGCCATGCCCAAGAATTTCGCGCAAGCAACATAGAATTTCGTAATCAAGTCACGAGCTCAATCTGTGAGGATTTCCGTGAAGTTTCCCTTCAGCTCATAATGGATCTATTTGAAGAGACCTCGAAGTGTTCGAAGGAGGCTTGGGGTTCCTTTCCTCGTTATGGTGAGCTTTGTGGCCATTTACTCCGTGTTGGGAAGGTCCATTCGTTTCCTCACGCGTTTCACTGGCGATCCGTCTGCATGGATACTTGGATGACTTCTGAAACTCCTTCTTTACTCATCGAAGAAATCGACGAATTGAGACGAGACCTCCCGGCAATTTTCGCCGACGGGAATATCCACTATGAAAGTTCTGAAGTCAGCCTAGATAAAGCCTTGGAGTATTTGGACACTGTAGAAGAAATGCAGGAGATCAATGAATATGAGCCGCGGTTTCGACGCTCTTTACCGATAGATTAGCATGTGCTATAGACGATTCCGTCGAATGACCTGTAAACACGACAATAAAGAGTATTCAGCCAAGATTTGGAGATCACCGATCTGCTCATTGATCCTGTGCTATCATTCTTCGTGAAGACGACGTCCTTCAATGCAGCTTCACATTTAGTCCTTCCAGCAACAGTTTAGCAATAAATGAACAGGCCCTTTAAAAATGGATAAGCTCCGTAGTGAACTGGAAGCATTGATTCTCAAATATCCCACTGAGTTTTCGTTCGTCCAAGAACTTCATCAATTGAATGAACAAGATGCTTGGACATACGAAGGAAAAACTGCTTCGGAGCATGTTCAAGCAGCGGTGAATTCCTCAGGGTCGCAAAAGAATGAGTATAAGGTCTCCTTGGCTCAATTCTCTGCGTTTCCTCACATTGGCGTCTCGGCGATTCCTCCGCTTATCGAATCCTTTCAATCGGACGACCTGGCCACGATGTGGAAGGCCGCTTTTGCGTTGGGTCAAATGGGGTCCGCGGCCGTCACTGCGATTCCCACTCTGATGCTTGGATTGTTTAACGACCATCCAATCACCAGAGCCCAAGCACGTTGGGCCCTCACTCAATTGTCAGAGTTCTCCCTCCCCTTCCTCATTAGCCGTTGGAAACAAAAGCGTCGTGGTGAGGTCAAGCCTCTACTAAGAACGATCATTTCCATGGGTTCCAGGGCGCTACCAATTTGCGATTCGCTTACAAAGTCGATAAGGAAAGCGGACAAAAACGCAGCTTTTACAGTGCACTCAGCCGTTAAGGAGATCATCGGAGAGAGCAAGTCAAAGAGAGCAAAGAAAATCGAAGGCCCCTTTTATTGGCCTCTCGAAACTAAGATTGACAATCTTACGCAGGAAGCCTTTGACCACGCTGTTTGGGTCTTGCAAATCTCCAGTCTCTTCGATGAATTCGACTGTGGAGACTTTCGCGACCCAGAGTCCTGGTCCAAAGAGGGCTCTCAACCCTTCCGAAAAGCTCTAGAGAGCTGGACGCCCTATAGGATCGCGCTTCGCAGTGGGACTTTGCGGCTCACTCATCGTCCCAGTGACTCCCAAGAATTGGAAGTTGTCGACGCCAAAAGCCCCAAGGGTAAATATTTCACTGTGAGTGACTTGTGCTTTCTCGCCACCCAAAACATGAAAAACCCAGGCAGCAATTCCAGGGGCCTCTACTTCCAATATCAAGATGACGAATTGGGCTACCCCAGTTATTTAGCGTCCTACCACAAGCGCTAAAAAGACTATCACGATTAAAAGGACTGATCCGACGCAGGAATGGGGCTTCCTCACTGCCAATCACAGTGACGCTGCCGAAGTCGTCTACGAGCCCTTTTTACCACGCCAGCTCTGGAGAATAGCCATGTATTGAGCCCGCTCGAACGCGTCAGGGTCGGGGCAGTGACGATGGCTCATCGTTCCACACATTTCCTTGACAGACTTACATCCCTTCTCTTCTAGCCATTCCTCAAGCTCTTTGAGGCGCTGCGAGATAAAGCCAGGGCCGTCACGAAGAACTGAAGAGACGACTTGGATGCAATCCGCGCCACACATGATTCCTTTGATAATGTCTCTTGTCGTCTGAACTCCACCGGTCAGTGCTAAGGACCCGTCAATGCGACCGTAGAGAATCGCCAGCCAACGAAGTCGGAGAAGCAGTTCAGAGTTATTGCTTAGATTAATGCTGTGTATGACTTTGCGCTCATCAATATCAATATTTGGCTGATAAAAACGATTAAAGATAACTAATCCCCTCGACCCGGCCTGACTCAGTCTCGAACCGAAGTTAGCAAGGGACGTGTAAAAAGGAGAGAGCTTTACCGAGAGCGGGATCTCTAGAACTTTCTTCAGTGATTTCACCATGGAGATTAACTGTTTTTCGAGGAACTCAGGGCTCTCATCAGGATTGCTAGGCACCGTATATACATTCAACTCAATCGCATCGGCTCCTCTCTCCTCCATCAATCGGCAGTAATACATCCAATCGCCATTCTGCCGACCATTGAGGGACGCAATCACCGGTATTTTCAAATGAGACTTAAGCTCCTCAATATATTCCAAATAATCACTAGACCCCATCTCGAAACTCTGACCCTGGGGCAGGTAGGAAACTCCATCAGCGCTGGCTAAGTCGCCAGGTTCAACGCAATTCCAGAACGCTAACTCTTCTTGAACAAGCTGCTCTTCAAACAATGACGGCAACACAATCGCTGCTGCTCCCGCCTCTTCCAACTCCTTAGCCATACTAAGATCACGAGTGAGGGGAGAGGCCCCAATCACCAATGGGTTCGATAGTTCTAATCCCAAATATGTGCAACTCAAATCAACCATACATTGGCTCCCGGCCTTGGATCTTAAACATCAATGGAAACGGTCACTCCCTATCGTTATTGGCACCCTGCCCAGCCTCTCCGACTAAGACTAGAGGCTGGGAGCGAACGCAAAGAATGGACCAAAGGTCGATTTCACATAGAAGCACTGCGGAGAATGACCTGAATAAGCATTGAAAAATCCGCGCAGCCAAAAATCTCGCGAATTTGTTCGCGCAACGCGAGTTTCTCAAGCGTGAATCACCCTCAAATCTCGAGCCCAGAGTGCTCGTCGTCAACAACGGCAGGCAGTGAGTCGATCCGACCCTGGAATTGGCATTTGCCACTAGGGATTTCGAACATCAAATATTCCAAATGAGTCTCATTCTAGAGTCGAACCGCCAATTCGCATCTCAGGGCGAGCGCCAGCTGGACTCTCTGAATTCAATGTATCTGAGCCAGACTGTGCTTCTGGAATAGACGAGCAGTCGACGGTGAACACTCTGCGCAGAGCCTCCATAGCTCGCTGCCAACCGGGAATAAGCTGAGCGCTGAAGGTCCGGGGAAAATCACCCTCGACTCCAAGTCTGTAATCCTCTTTTTCGGGACGATGGTGAGTGCCAAAGAGGACGTCGAGGTAGGGCGCGAGGTTCGCGTAGTTGTGTTCCGTCACACGCTTCGCGTGATGCCAGCGATGGAGAACCGGATCTCCAAGCAGAATCCCCAAAGGCCCTAGAGGGAGTCGAACATTGCAATGGACCAGGACCGCCCAGAGCCCACGGAAGACAAGCACGGGCATGATGGTGATCGGATGCACTCCCAGAAAGGCCGCTGGCCCCATTAAGAGGAGTTGGCTGTAGAGGCCATCGATGGGGTGTTCTCGGTAGGCAGCGAGCCAGTCGAGGCTGGTTGAGGTGTGGTGAACACCATGAAAACGCCAAAGCAATGGGACCTGGTGCGCGAGGCGATGACCCCAGTATTGCGCGAGGTCCGCGAGGACAATAACAAGAATGATCTGAAGTGGGTGAGGAGGCAACTGTGACGGTGACCAGGGCGGGCCCGCGAAGAGTGCCACCAAGCCAATCCACAAAGGTCAGTGAGATCCCAAGGATCAACATGAATTGGAGAACAAAGTAGGCGAGGTCAAGGCCCATTCCTGGGCGCCGGTATGACTGAGACCTCGCCCTGAAGCTCCACTCTAAGGGGACGTAAACAGCACCCAGGAGAATGAAGGAGAGCAGCATGTTGTAAAAATTCTCAATCATCGGCTGCCCAGACGATAGACTTGCTCCGACTCGAGAACCTCGCCTGTATCCGGGTTTGGGACAATAGGCTGAGTCGTGGAAACGTAGATATCGCCCTTGTGAGTGATGAGAAAGAACCGCTCCCCGGTCTTCCCGGGTTCGACAGGCTCAGCGGTCGCCCACCAAGACTTCGAGGGTTGAGACTTCGAAGCTTGGCAGGTAAAGCGGTAGCCTTGTCGGATATCGTTCTCCAAGACATAGTCTTTCATGGCCTCACCCTGCAGCTCTTTTAGACTTCCGTAATTTGCGTGTCCCTGTTCTTTGTAGAGCTGCTGGGAGGAGTAGAGGACCCGGAGCGTGCCTATGGCGGACATTTCGCTAGTCAAAACCCGAGACTCGATGAGCTTGGGACCAGCGATGGCTGCCATGAATAAAATGATGATCCCGGCGATGGAAATCGACCAGACGCTCGAAGAGAGCTTTAGACAGCCGCTCTTGGGGGTTTCGGTGCTTTCGTTCATAGTTTGCTGAACCTCACGCTGACTGCTTTGCTCGGGAAGCCTTAAAAAGTCGACATCGGACCTGGGCTCTTCTTTGTTGAGGATCGACAGAGCCCGGAGAGCTTTTCCAAGCCCTGCTATACCAATACGGACTCCAAGAAGCCGTGACCCACTACTGAAAACTAGAGGTTTCAATTTATCATATAGACGCGCAGGACCATTTCGTCCAGAATAAGACAAGCGCTATGGGGATGTCATTGAAATCAACTGAGGATTTGCGCGTCGACCCAGCCCCGGTTTTGGTGTTTCTCTTTTTGGCGATTCTGGCCGCCTCAAACAAATGACATTCAATGGCAAGTCTTGTTGGGGGAGAGCTTCAGCGACCTGACTTGTCAGTGTGTCTTTCAGTAGTCAGGATTGACCACTTTCAGAGCCTTGAAATGAACCTCACCATAGCTTCCTTTCGAATCATAGTTCAAGTTGGAATTCACATAAGCTCCCGCCTTGAAATAGAACCGCTCTTTCCTCCAGCCAGTCTCCGAACCGTTTCGCACAAAGAAGGCGTGAGTCACTGTTTTTCCATTGACCGTTAATTCTAAAATGCCTTTATTGACTTTGATTTGATAATTGAAGAATTGGCCGCCCACTCGACCGAAGAAATACTTCGTCTCCTTATTGCTCGACGGTTTGTCTTTAACAAGCGCCTGAAGCTCACCATTCGTCCAGCGCAATTTGACCAATGGTTGACTCTTATAACCGTGAATCTGCCCGACAATAATATGGGGTTTCTTCGGGGGAAAGGCCACGACCTGGCAGCTTGCGCTCAATATGTAGCGGCCGTGTCCATCCCAATTTTTCTTGTCAGATTTCGGATCGACCCGTTCTCGAAGCTCCGAGCGTGGATAACTCGAAGCAGAAGTCGTATAGCCCTCCACGGGACATCGAAAGACAAGCTCAGTCCCCCTCAAAAAATACGGCTCAAGTTCAAATCCAGCGACTAAGTCTTTTGGTGAGATTTCAAGGGGCCCTTTTCCTTGGCCCTTGATGGGAACGGTCAACTTCCAATGATCCATTGAGAAAACTCGGGACAAATTGGAAGGCCTCGTAGTCTTGCCAGGACCTGCATGCACCGTGCTAGGAGTCTTTCGAGTTTGGGTCGCCTGCGTCCCTGAGGGAGTGACTTTCTGACCGTGACTACACGCAGTCATCGCTACGACGCAGGCCCATATTGTATTGCGGAGTTTCAAAGGATCATGCCTTGTCTTTCAAAGAACAAAGAGGGTCTCTCTTCTAATCCCCTACTTCCCTAATTCAAGACTAGGAAGATGAATCTTCGCTATCATATTTTATGAATGCACGGCGTTCATCTTCGGAAACAAATTTTGAAATGGCTCTTCGGGCAGTCTCTCAGTGTCTCCGGCTCAATTCTATAGCCAAAATTAAGAATATGTATCAAGAGCACCCTGACTTCCAAGAGCTTCGAGAGCTTTTTGATTTCTCAGGGAGCTCGGCAGGAAACAGCAGCATATGGATTCTTCGCAAAGTGAAATTTGGAGATGCCATAAGTGCATTAATGGGTGTGAGGGCGAAGTTCGAAGGGTTCGGTTTTATAAGTCACACCCTCCGAAATGAAAGAGACGATCACTTTTGTTGAGAACTTTTTGCCGACAAGAAATGAGGCATCTTCTTTACTGCTTCCTGGGAAGATAAAGTAATTCGTCTTCTTGTCCCGAATATTCCAGAGCCCGTTCTCATCCTCGTTCTCTTCGTCATTACGAATCCTAAGTTTGACAAGCTTCGGTCCGAGTGTGGGGAAAGAGACTTCTATGACCGAGTCAAGAGCGATATCAAAGGGTTCTTTTCCTTTTTTGTCGTTTGTTAACCACAATTCAAGGTCTCCTTTATCGTCATGGAGCTTGAGTTCAACAAAGCCTGCCTGCTTTTTGTCGGAACGAAAGGCCGCCACGATGCCTGAGTGTCGAGCATGATCATGACTGTGGCCGTGATCATGACTGTGGCCGTGATCATGACTATGGCCGTGACCGTTTCCATGACTATGGCTATGACTTGAACAAGCGGCGAAAGCAGTCAGCGCGAATAAAAGAAACAATATTTTCGGACTCGTCATCGTTATC
>JARGOJ010000244.1:0-868 GCA_029210225.1 Planctomycetota bacterium | reverse complement strand
GATTCCTCGACAAGATCGGGGGATCAGCCCCAGCAAAAGCTCACTTGACGGGTTGACTGCGTCAAGTGAGCCCAGCGTCCGGACGACACCAACACAGCGTTCGATCCTCATTCAAGGGAATGTCGCAATTCAGGCCACTGCGTCATAGGGCTTGGATTCGATTACAACACCCATGTTCCATAATGAATCAGAATTCCGAGTGACCTTGCGTCTATAATAAGCTTCCAAAAAAGAGATGGTACAGATAGGACTCGTTCAATGGCTCCGGTCATTTGTCAGAAATGCAATTTTGAGCAGCTCCACCCGCCATTTGAGGCTGAGCAGATGCACTGTGAGAACTGTGAAGCCGTCCTCTACATTGAAAGAGAGACCATAGCCAACGGGGTTAGCTTCTCAGACCCTTTCCCAGTCTCCAATGAACAGCTCGCGAAAATCAAAGCTCGGGTTGAACTCGAAAGTAGCCCTCTTGCCGTCGGAAAAGCATTCCAGACAAATTTCTTCTTGGGAACTCTCATCATCATATTTGGCTCAGGAACGACGCTCCTAGGCTTTATCGGGGAGGAGATCCTCTACTTCCCATTTTTTGGCGGATTCGCCTTTCTTTACATTGGCTATAAAATGATTTCTTCCCCGTCAGCGGAGAATTTCGTCGCTCTTGACGCGAAGCATCTTTGCATATCCCTTCGATCTCAATCTTCGAGTTATTTGATTCCCCTCTCGAAAATTGAAGACTGGCGAGTTTTGGTGGACTGCAACGCAACGGAAACACAGGACAACTATCAACTCTTAATTGCTATCGAAGATGATTACCCGCGAGCGACCTTCATTGTCTGCGTTTCAAAGGGCATTGGAGCATCGGAGCGAGGGT
>JARGOJ010000243.1:7680-10176 GCA_029210225.1 Planctomycetota bacterium | reverse complement strand
GGTCTCTCGTCCGAAATGAGCGCCAGGATTGATTGTCATTGATTTCTTAATATGATCATAGCCCTCTTCCAAACCCGCTCTCGCTGATTTATCCCCAGAAAACGCTCCCCCCAACGACGCGTGAATCAGGAATGTCCCCAGGTTGACATGAGTCCTGTAGAACCCCTCCCTGACTTTGGAGAGTTTCGGTTCGTATGCGGGATTTCGCTTAAGAGAGTCATAGGTCAGGTTCTCGACAGCCTCTTCATCAACGTTGAATTCGGGGAAGAGCTGCCGCTGAATCGCTAACTTCTTTCGCAGCACCTGAACGGCCTCATCAGAACGCTGCAATTTGTCGAGGCAGACACCATAAACATCAAAGGCATTTAGTAATTCGTCATCTGGAGCTATCTCAACGGTCTCCTCAAGAGCTTTGGCCGAATCTAACTTGTCTTTTGCAATCTCCGATCGAGCTTTCCAATAGGCCTCACTGTGGACAAGATAGCGCTCATGCAAGACATCGTGAACCATAGCTAAACGAAGGCTCGTTCGTCCCTCAATCAAGGGCAAGGTGTGCGGCGCTGGATAGGCCTCTTTGAACGCAAACGCCCTCACGTTCAATCGGATATGCCAAGCCTCTGCGACACCGTAAGCGAACCCAGCCCCCAAGATCCCAATAACAACAATGATCGCTCGACGCTCTTTCTTCATTGTTGGGCCTCAGCTGTCGGCTCCACTCTCTTCTTGCCAGTAAAACTTGCAAGGAAGGAAATGAAACCAAAGACAAAGAAGAACACCGGGAGATAGCCCAGACGCTGAGAGACATAGGGCCATACCGAGACGTGGATTTCGTCTTCGGTATTCGGAGCCGTTGAAATCGATTCCCGGTCCTTGAAGAAGTCGTCGTAAAAACCTTCGCTGTTCGGCAAGAGGCCTTCTCTCAAAAGCTTCTCCTCGTAATCTATGTAATCTTTCTGGTAACTCGCCCCATAGGCGAGTTCTTCGTCAAACTGAGCGCGAAGCTCAATTCCAGTTTCGGGAAGCTCCGCCTCAATTCGATCCTGCCGCTGCTGACAAAGTTCAAGAAGGAATTGATGATCCTCGGGCCTCGACCAAAACCGCGTGGCCATTCGCTTTGCCCGCTCGTAACCAGACCAGGCAATGTATTTTTGCCCAGTGAGATCCATGAGATTGGCCAATGACAAGGCAAAGAACGGATTGGGCCCGCCACCCAAAGTCCACATCCCAATGATCCCAAGCGTCGGTTCATCGAAAGGCACAAGGCCCGTCACGAAACAATTGAAGCCATTCTCCAACTCAGAGAAGACTCTCACCTTTTTGATGTATCGTCGAGTCAGCTTCCTCCCTGCTGACCCAATCGTCCCCTCGGGACTCGCTCTTCGTTTACGCACCATGAGCAATTGTGCTCTTAAGCGCTCTCCCCCACTGATCAGACCCAAGCCGCCTTCCCCCATGGGTATATCAAGCAACTGGCCTCCACACAAATCATAGGTATGGCGAAACTCCGTGTTATGCAACCCCTCCAACAAATGCTGGACGGCCACCAATTGCCAGGTCTCACGACCAAAGTGAGCCCCAGGATTCACAAACATAGACCTATGAACGAAGGTCATTCCTTCAAGAATTCCTAGCCTCGCCGATTTATCCCCCTTGAACGCACGACCAAGGGATTCATGAATGAGAAAGGTTCCCAGGTTCGCGAAGGTCCGATAGAGCGCTTGATCCGTTTCAGAAAGCTCCGGCAAATGACTTTGAGCTTCAACTAATCGTGAGTATGTGAAGGACTTGTAACCGTCACTTCTCTTCAACAAATCGCTATAAAACCTTTGAAAGAGCCCAAGCTTCTTGCGCATCACAGCGACGGCTTCTTTAGATCTGTGGAGCTTATCGAGGCTGACACCGTAAACATCGAAGGCATTCAAAAGCTCTTGATCAGGTGCCTCTTTCAATTCGCCATCGAGCGCATTCACCGCATCTAAGATCTGCTTTGCAATCTTTAAGCGTGCTGTCCAGTAGGCATCGCCGTGAACCAAATACCGCTCATGAAGCACGTCATGAACCATGGCCAGGCGTAAGCTCGTCCGACCTTCAACCAGGGCCACAGTGTGGGGCGCGGGGAGTCCTTCCTTCGGCGCAAGAGAACGAAGGTTGAATAGTTGAGGGCCAACCATCGCAGCTGCGATCGTCCCAATCAACGCCCCGACAACAGTCACTTGAAGTCGTCTACCCCACGCCATTCAAACTCCCTGAAGCTGCTTCACTCGTTTGCAAAAATCTCATTCTTCAATCCCACCATGAAGGCCGACACAGGACCTCGGGCAGTGCGATCATTGGGACTCTCCCCAACATTTCAGGTCATACCCCCTGATAGAGACTTTTGTTCACAAGAATCAAGCCCTCAGAAAATGCGGCGCTTTTTCTTCGGCTTCATCGCTGGCCCCTTCTCTACAGGCTTCTTGATTGGAGGCGCGTTGTTTTTTGCCGGGGTGTTTTTTG
>JARGOJ010000243.1:1227-7670 GCA_029210225.1 Planctomycetota bacterium | reverse complement strand
AAACATCTGCCCCATGGCATAACGAAGCGCCTGAATATGCGCGGGCTGATCTGTGGTCAATTGAAAGAAGACGAAGCACATCTCATTCGTTGACTCGTCGCCGTATCTCACGCGTTTGGGAGGAGAGCTGGGGTTGAAGGGGTTTTCGTCGGAGTTATCATAGCTTGAGTGCATGTCAATTCGTGTCCCAGCGGGCAAGCGGACAGCACCTCGATAAAGGTATTGCCCTTGCCAGCGAAAGTCCCAATCCTTTATCCAGATCAAGGGGATTTTCTCGCCTTTCGGGGTCGTCGCGACAACCTTCATTTCTTTGCCAATGTAGTGCATATGAGGAGTGACACCGATGAGATTGACGGGAACGGGGAGGATAAGCTCAACGTGACGCTTATAACTCTTATTCCCTGGCGCGATGTTGAGGTTCGTGGTCCCCATAAAGAAGCCTTGTAGGATCTTCTTCGCGGGCTTCTTGGCGAAGTGTAGGCCAATAGTGCCCTGATCGGACTCGACCTTTCCCGTCGGGTGATAATGAACCTGAAGGATGATATCCGTCCCCTTTTTAAGAATGCGCGCCACGCCATCGGGCAAGAACGCAGCCTGAGCGCCTGGGCTATAACCACCTAAAGAGCCGCTAGGAGGAAAGCCAATGCCGCCGAAGACGCCGTAGCCGGGCTTTGCATCTTTCGATTCCAGCTTTCGGCCGCGTCCTTGATCGTCGAGAAAGAGAATGGCGTGGTGGACCACGGCTTTGGACCCTGGGCGGTATTCCATCGCAACGATTTGCTTATCTTCAAGCAAACCTGTAGGAATGACAAAGCAGCGAAAGTCATCCGCGCCCTCGGCCCGGACTGTGTAGGCCTCTTTCATTTTCAAGACTAAGTCTGGCTTGCCAAGCTGCCATCCCGTGGGGAAGCTCGGCTTCTTTGGGGCGTCTTCGGCTTTACCCTGCGGAGCTCCAGCCTTGGCCCAGGCTGCCAAGAGCGATACTTCAGCCTGGCTCAGGCGCGTCGCGTCCATGAAGGCGCCATGGCCCTTAACAGGCTTCCACGGCGGCATCAGACCTGTCTTTGTGACGAGGGCAATCTGCCGAGCTCGGCGCGCCACGTCTTTGTATGACAAGAGCTTGAAGGGCGCGGCTTCTCCGGGGCGGTGACAGGTCGAGCAGTTCTTGTAGATAATCGGGGCGATATGGCGATTGAAAGTGACTTCCGAGCGCTTCCCATCCTCAGGGAATCCTTCGAATAGACAGCCAATCGGCTTCGTCGATGCGACTTTAATCGGCTTCTTTGTGACAACTCCGGTGACCGCGTCTTTGAGGTATTCATTGTGAGCGCGAGCCTTGGGCTTGCTGAGATCGGCCCAGGAATCGTCGATGGCACCAGAGTATAGTTTCTCGCCTTCGGCGCTGAAGACAAAGGCCTGGGGAACATGACTGGGCTTCAGTTGTGACGCGATTGTCAGCGCCCCATCGAAGATCACAGGGAAGGCTATTTTGAATTCTTTTGAATGCTTCACTGCTTCGGCCCGCGAAGTATATGGATCGGCGATCACTCCGTAAAAGTCGAGGCCATTCTTCTTTGCATAGTTTGCAATTCGGCCAAGTTTAGGAATAGAACGGTTACTAATTGGGCAAGTTGTCCCCATGAATACGAGGACCACCGGGTTCTTGGAGTCCCGTCCACCGAGACGATGAATATTGCCTTGCAGGTCTAGAAAACGCTGGCCAACAATAGACTTTGGCGCTTTCTTTTGAGGGACCGAATCGTCGGCGAACGCGACGGAATTGGGGAGCCATAAGAATACAACCATGAAAACGAAGCCCAAGGCACTCCGGGACACGTGTGACGTAGTGGAGCACCTAAGGTACGTTGACATGGTTGTGAATATTGAACTCATATATAACCTCGATTATGTGTTCAGCGCATTCTTTCAATGTAGAAGATATAACGTTTTTACCCCAAGCGGGTTTCGTTTCTTCACTTTGGAGCAAAGTTAGCACCATGGATGATGAATTCGCCGCGATTGAACGGCAGCTTGCCTCCGACCCGGGAAACATAGGACTAACCCGCCGATTAGCACAGGCTTACAAGCGATCCGGATGTCTCCATAAAGGGCGAAGTATGGAGGAATGGCATGACATTCTCTTCGACAAAAATTGTCCGACTAGAGATCAAAATCACGCAACAAAAATGCTTCTCCAGATAGGCTCGGCGGCCATCCCGGACCTGCTCAGCGTCCTCTCGTCGCTAAATCTCCGAGAGCGTCGACGGGCCGCAAAGCTGATCGGCAAGTTTCGCGAGTTGGCTGCCCCCGCCGTGCCAAAACTCACTGAGCTGCTCACAGACTGCAATGCAGATGTCGCCCGCTTCGCCTTACAAAGCCTCCGTTTGATCGGTTCGCCATCCCGTCCGGCGATCCCGCAAATCTTGGCTGTCTTTGGGCACCATATTGAAGGAATACAGTCTCTTTTTGACATTGACCCCGAGCATCCCTCCGCTTTCGATTTCCTTGAGCGATCCCTCAATCATGAGGACCGGAACACCCGAGCCTTCGCAGCGAAGACATTGCTAAAAACAGGTAGGAGAGGCCAAGAGCTTGTTCTCACTCAATTTCTCAGGACTGAGGAGCCTGCGATGTGGTCTATTCTGGCGGTTCTAGAAAAGTATCCCGTTCCTCCAGCTTTCCTCCCTAAATTGGCAAAAGTTCTCGACTTCCAAGGTGTAGAGAATGTTGGCTGGTATGCGGCCCGTGCCCTATCAAGAATTGGTAAACCCGCGCTGCCCTTTTTGATAGGGACCCTTCGCACAGGGTCCCCGAGAGCCCGTCGCCATACTCTGCAAGCGCTCAGAGACCTGGGACCAATAAGCCTGCCTGCTCTACCTATAATAGAAGACTCATTAGCTGACCCCGATCGAAAGATTCGCAACGCAGCGCTCAGCGCCTTAGGAGAACTCGGCCCTCCCGCGATAAGAACCATCCCGAAAATCCTCGAACTCATAAAAACTGAAGAATCAGTCAACAGGAAGAGCGCCATCCTAGCTCTATCAAAAATAGCGCCAAACGAGAAAACACAGGCTATCCTAAAAGGGATCATTCACGATTCCGAGGACAAGCTCTCACAGTTCGCACGTCAAATCCTAGCCCGCCTTAACAACCCAGAGTCGAGCCCTTAATTTATGGACGAACAAATTGCCAAACTAGAGCGCCTCTGCGAGCTTGACCCGGCCAATATTGCCTATCACCAGCAGTTAGCCCGAGTCTCAAAACGCTCCGGTGAAACCCGGTATAGCAAACTGGTCCGCGACTTCATCGACGAACTTGAAGGCCCACGGTGGACCATTCCCACGGCGACTCAATGGATCACTGAAAAGCTTGGCCAATCCGCCAAAGACATGGTCCCCGTCTTCGCCCTATTGCTCGATCATAAATCAGATTCTATTCGCCGTCGCGCCGCCTGGGTGCTCCCCGAGATTTGCTCTGAAGCTATGGTCCCAGAACTCGCGCAGCTCCTTGGAGATGGCGATCAAGAAATGAGAAAGACCGCCGCGACCATCCTTGAGCGACTCGGCCCCATGGCTCAATGGTCTATTCCACAATTGGTCTCAGCCATGAAAGACAACAGCCATGATGTCCGGCGAATTGCCCTCAGAACCTTAGTGGCCTTTAAAAATGTCAACGACCCGGCCATAGTCTCCGGCTTGAGAAGTCGAGATCCCGTCGTTCGTGCCTTCTCAGCTGAATTTATTGGCAGGAACAAGGTACAAATCGGTCTAACTCCCTTAATGAGAGCCCTCGACGATGCCCAATCCCGAGTCCGTCGATCCGCGGCCCTCGCTCTCGGCACCTTTGGAGAAGACGCCTCAGGAGCAGTTCCAATTATTATCGAACTCCTCGAAGACGAACAATTGCCCTGGACTGCCATTGAAGCACTTGGACAAATTGCTAATCCTCAAGCCCTGGAGTTTCTTGAGAATTGCTTCCAAAATGCCTGGCACTTTGATAGATCCTCGGTCATCCGCGCTATATGCCACACAGAAAGCAAAGGGCCCGACCTCGTCGATCCTCTTCTACAAAGAATCTTTCGTGAAGGTCCTTACGCATGGGTCGAAAATCAAGGAAACGCTTACTATGACTACAATGACAACGGAGATGAAATCAGTGATAGCGACAGTTGGACGTTTACAGAGAACGAAGATCTTTCGAGAGTGGCCAATTTCCTAAGTTTTCACAGAGATGCAGCCTCCGCGTTTCTATGGGCTCAATTTGATTCAAACATCAGCTATGAACTTCGCCTGGCCGTTCACTTACTCCTCGAGTTAAAGACGACAGCCGTTGAAATTGAACTACGTCTATCGGCGCGAGAGAATCCAAGCCTGTCAATAAGTGAAACCCTTATCGACATTTCCCGGCGTCTAAACCGCTAATAACCAGTCGCGTCAGACAATTCTGAACTTACAGCGCTGTTACTTATCCCGGCGATCCGTTGTCAGAGTGACGACCTTCTCAGCCCCACCGCTCTTTTTAATCTTAATTTTAACGACATCCCCAGCCGCCAATTGAGCAATGCGCGTGGATAAATCATAAATAGATTCCAAGGGTCGGTCACCCACCGCCATTAATAAATCGCCCTTTTCAATTCCAGCATTCGCCGCTGCGCCCCCAGGCCTCGCTTCAACAACTGGAATCCCCGTCAAGCCAGGAACATCACGGTCTGGGACCAGTAAGCCAAAAGACGCAGGATAGACATTCTTACCGGACTTCATGATCTCAATCGACTTCTCCAAAATCCGCCAAGTCACCATAAAGCCCACGCCACTATCTCGACTGATTTGATGGGGCAATAAAATAGAGACACCATAAACTTGACCTTCAAGGTCAACAACCGGCCCTCCAGCCATCGATTGATTCAAATCACAGCTGACCTGCACCGTCCGCCCTGAGAATCTCGATAGGGCACTAATCACACCGACTGTCGCCTGGGGCAAACCTGTCGGAGCTTCACCACGCCCGCAAGCAATAGCAAAGAGCCCTGTCTGCTCCTTCCGAGTCTTTACTAATTGAAAAGGAACGGGTTTCTCCAAAGTAATTCCAGCGAGGCGAAGGCGCCAATCCCGGCCAACGACTTTGCCCTTATAAAGCTTCCCCTGGCTATCCTTGATCCAAACTGAATTCGGGAAGCCCACTAAGTTAGAGCTGTCTGTCACAACAAAGTTAGGCCCGACCAAAGTGCCAGATCGCACACGGGCTTCAATCGATTGATTGTCGAGAATTGCAATAGTGCACGAAGAAGCCTTCACAACCGCTTTCTTAATTTGAATTTCAAGCGCCTGGGTCTCACTCAAGGGTGGTGGCTTGGCCGTCACAAATCGTGCGCATAAGATCACGCTCAAAACGATACAGCTAAGGGGCAAGAATTGATTCCTGTTCATTTCTTTTGCCCCAATTCTATCTCGACAATTTTCACTTCCTTGCCTCGGCGTAGAGTCACCGTCAATTTATCTCCAGGCTCCTTTTTCTGTAGCAACTTGGCTAAATCGTCCCGAGTCGCGATCTCTTTGGAATTGATTTGGCGAATCCGATCCCCCGCCTTCACTCCGGCCTTATCCGCCGGAGACGCCACCTTGACGAGAACGACCTCTAATCCATCGAGGGCATTTCCCTGCCCCACCAAGACACCAAGGTAGGGTTTACTCTGTGCCAATTGTTTCTTCAGTCGCTTCATCATTGGGGCAATGGGCTGAACCACTCTCAAGAGCGCCCCGCTGCGGAGGCCCTTTCGGAGCGGGGCGTTGATACCAAGAAGCCGGCCATGACGGTCGAAGGCGGGCCCACCGTAGCAACCAGGATTAATTGAGGCATCTGTGAGAATGACGGGTCCCTTAAACAGCGCCGCTTTGGCGGGCACCTCGCCGTAGCCGGAGATATGGCCAAGGCTCACTCCAGGAACACCATCTCTCGCCGTCCCAAAGGCATTGCCGTAGGACAGCAAAAACGCGCCGAGGGTCGGTTTGGCAGGGGTCTCATTCCATTTCGCCGCCGTCCATTTTCGTCCTTTTGGGTCGACGATGTTCAGGAGCGCCGCATCGACGGTCCCATCAAAGACCAAGAGTCGAGCCTCAAAGCGACCTTGGGAAGTGGTCACAAAGATCTGTTGCTTCTCGAAGGGCACAATGATTTGGTGAGTCAGAATTAAACCATCGGGAGAAATAATCACTCCCGCCCCCACCTCGGCTTTGGCTCCGAGAGCGCCCATTTCAGGGTCTCTAAACAAATCTCTGCGCAGCGCATCCTGGCGCCGCTTGCGTCCATAACTCTCAATGAGGACAACGGACGGTCGCAGCTTCTCAGTGAGTTGAGTCAAAGATGCTCCGAATGACTCCACTTCTGGCGCCTTGGGACCTTCTTGCCCTGACAGCTCAACAAAAGCCGAAAACGCCCCGGTAAAC
>JARGOJ010000243.1:0-1217 GCA_029210225.1 Planctomycetota bacterium | reverse complement strand
TGAGCAATAAGAAGAGGCCCTTATGAAGCGAGAGCCGCTGAATCAATTTGATCATCGCGACCTCCGCTTAGATTTACGACGTCGCCCAAGAGTCACGACAACGGTCTTCAGGTCCATTCCTCGACGAAACTTGATACGAAGCTTCTGCCCCGCTCTCTGCACGCTCAAGAGGTTCTGAAGGCGCACTGAGTGATCGAGGACCACCCCGTTGATCTCTAGGAGAACATCGGTCACGCGAATGCCCGCGAGCTCGGCGGGGGAGTTCTTCGTCAAGGCCGCGACCATAACACCGGGCCCCTCTGCATCCTTTTGGAATCGAACACCGAGGAAGCCGTGAACAATGTCGCGCCCAGCCATCATCTCTTTCAGTCCAATTTTGATCTGATGCGCCGGCACCGCGAAGCCGACCCTCCAAATCGAAGAGCCCGCCCCCAGAGTTCCCTGGGTTGACCGCCGCATCAAACTGCAGCGCATCGCCATAGACCCGAGTGCCCCCTTGGTAGCGGTGGGTGCCGCTGAGAATTCCAAAGGTCACTGCTGGCTCACCATTGTCGAGGGAGAGGCCAAGCGCATTTCCGACAGCAAGGACCGCTTGTCCGACTCTCACTGTCTGAGAATCGCCAAACTTGGCCACGGGTAAGGGCCAATTCACCTTCACTTTGACGAGGGCGAGGTCGCCGACTTCATCTCGGGCCCAAACCGCCCCAGGCACTCGTTGACCATTATGAAAAATGACCTCACAGCTATCGACCCCCTCAACAACATGATCATTCGTGAGGATGTACCCTGAGCCGTGGATAATCACCCCGCTCCCGCCACTCCTCGAAGGACGCCGAACAATCCCATCTGGAGAGCGCTTCCCAGCTTTAATTGGGCGAATAGATACAACTCTATTCGATGCTGAGCGGGCCGTCTTCTGGACCTTCTTCTCGAAGCCCCGAGCGAGTTGGAGTGAGGACACTGTCTTTTGATTTTGACCATGGACAGCCTGAACAATCAGGACAGCCAATAATGCAAGGACCGCAAAGAGTGAGAGCGCGTGGCGCTCAATGGAAGCCGTCATTTTTTCTCTTTATCGAGACTCTCTAGAGCTTGCCTGGCTATGGCTACGACGCGGTAATCCGTATCGTTCTTGAGAGTTTCCAGTTCAGGTCGAATACTCTTGGCCACATTGGGACCAAACTTGAGCAAAATGACCAGTGACATCGTGCGAATGT
>JARGOJ010000242.1:2717-10274 GCA_029210225.1 Planctomycetota bacterium | reverse complement strand
TTGGAGCTCGCGGTCGAGTGTTCCTACCTGACAACGAGCCAAGTCCATCAGCTAAGCTCCCCCAGGGAAGTGGCCCCTCAGGTAAGCCAAGCTGAGAGCCGGGGGCCCCGAGTAGGACAGGTCTTTGATAGTTACTTCATTGTCAAGGAGTTGGGTCGAGGAGGGATGGGGGCTGTTTATCATGGACAGAAGGACGGCTTCGACTACGCCCTTAAATTCCTTCATGGCGACAACCTGGAGCTTGAGCGCTTTCGCCGAGAAGCGGAAGCCGTCGCCCGAGTGGACAAACACCCAAATATTGTTCGAATCCACTCCTACAGCCAAGCTGAGAGGCGTCCATACATCGTCTTCGATTTTCTGACTGGGGGAGACTTGAAGAGTCGCCTCAAAGAGAGGAAGTGTTTCTCTGAGGAATCCGCACTCCATCTATTGAGTCAACTTGCAAGTGGTTTGGCTCACATTCACAGCCATCACATTTTGCACCGCGACCTCAAGCCCGAGAACATCCTCTTCGATGATGCGGACCGCCCGCAAATCTCAGACTTTGGCCTGGCCTACTCGGTCACGTTAGAGACGCTTACCAAAACCGGCCATTCCCTCGGAACTGCAGCATATATGGCTCCGGAACAAATAGACAATCTCCATAGCGAGCTTTGCCCTGCAACTGACACGTGGGCCCTAGGCGTCATCCTTTACGAGTTACTGAGCGGTGAGAAGCCATTCAAAGGATTAAACGCCATTCAATATGCTAAGAAGATTGTGACCCAGCCAACCCCGCAAATCAGAACTATGAAGCCAGAAATTTCGAAGGTCACAGAAAGCCTCATATTAAAGGCTCTCGAAAAAGACGCGGCAAACCGGTTCCAGAGCGCTTCAGAATTCGAACAGGCGTGTTTAGCAGCGTTAGGCAGTGCAAGCGAGCCATTTGCAATCCCCTCGCTCATCAAGCAAGCCAAGACATGGAAGCGTCGCGCATTCACTCTGACGGCTCTCTCTCTCATATCCCTAGCGATCTATGTCTACGGTCAGAATATCGACGACTACTTGTTTGACTTGCGTGTCAGTACAAAGTTAAAAACTCAATCGGAGACCATTAAAAAGGAATTAGACAAGTCGAATAAACAAGTTCCAATCGCCCTTGCACAATTACTGCTTCAATCGTCCGGTTCGTACAACAAGAAACAACAAGGTCCAGGCCTAGTTAAAGACAGTCGATTACTGGAAGAGTTTGACCAATACATACAGGAATTAGAATCAATCCCACGCTTTTATCAGAACTCGAATCTAGATCGTCTCAGGCAGCAACAAAGCCTTCTATCTCAGTATTGGTCGAGCCAAGAGGCCTTCTCTAACGGAGAAGAGCAAACCTTAAACAAGCGCCTAAGCAAAGATTGGCGTCGCCTCTTTGGAGCCTACAAATTATTTCTGGAAGAAGATTATATCTCTGCCAGGAAACGATATACCGAACTCGAAGAACAACTTCCTCCAAACTCGGTCATTCGGGACTTAAGTTACCTTGGCAAGGCGCTCTCTGAGGCGAAGTTGAAGAAGTGGAAAAGAGCCTCGAAAAGCTGCGCTCAAATCTCCTCGAAATCAATCCACAGTCATTGGATTGAGCAATTACGCTTTCATTTGAACGAACAAGAGGCGCTCGATTTATTGTTTGGCACTCAAAACACCCTTAAAAGCCAGCGGGACCGAATAAAGGAGCTTGAGCAATCTTGGTCGCAATTATTTGCAAAAATAGAAAATGAAGACCCAAGTATTATTAAGAATCATTGGGACTCATGGAATATGCAAATCAACGCGGCCTTGAAGAAGGGCGACAATCGCAAAGCCGTCATGTTCTACATTGATTTCCTAGCACGATATTGGCGCGCAAAACCTGAGTTAGTTAAGCCAGAACTCAACCACAAGTCTCTTCAGAAGAGCCTAAAGAGCCTGTTTGCACAAGGCCAGGCGAAGAGAATGAAAGATAGCTACGGGGTTATTTTCAATCATTTCCTCAGCATTCGTCAGTTTGACAGATCCTTCAAGATGGACTTAACCTTTCTCATTCAAGACAAGCTCGATTTTGCCGGGGTTATTGGAACGGTCGAAACAGAAATCGATTGGCTAGAGTCTGTCACGCGCCTCCCTCAGAGAGCGGCTCTCAGTTTTCAAAAGAAAAAGCAAAAACGTCAAAGCTCCTTGTCAGAAATCCTCTTCCAGATAAGCCTTATTGCGAGTCAGCAAGGAGTTTACCTTCCTCTAGACCAGTCCATCTTACTGGAACTGGATGAAGCGAAACTGTTAGATAACGCTGTCGATGTGAGTGAAAACGATATCTATCCGCGTTTTTGGAGAGCGCAGCTTAATCCATTTGATTTCAGGAAGACCGCTCGTAATTCTTCACGAAAAATGGCCGCGCTCTACAAGAGAAGTTACGATGACTTCCAATATCTAAGGCAAAAAAAATTGGCCCTTCCCCCACGTTTTCTCGCGCTCGTTCTTAGAGCGAAAGCCCAGTGGCACTCTTCATTTCTGACTGATATCGCTGCGAAACTTCTCACTGAAAAACAGTTGGGAGTCCCCAATGATGAATTCCAATCCCTTATTTGCATGAAAGAAGCCATCAACTATCCTCACTTCAGGCCAGATAAGGCGCACTACGACTATGCTCGATATATCCCCACCTACAAGATAAAAAAGCGTGAAGAGAGATTCCAACGCGCCCTACTTGAACTAGAAAAACGTCAAAAACGAACGCTAAAGCGCGACTTCTATGTCGGGCGAACGCTCGGTGAGGTGGTCTTTCCAGTTCGAGACTATAAGAAAGAAAAGGCGCGTTATATACTCTTCTATCTCCATGGTCTGATACAGGAAAAATCTTACGCAAAGGCTATCAAAGTGGCCAAAAAGAGTCTTCAAGTCGAAGACGACAAGAGCGACTTTGAGAGGCTTCTCATTCACTGCTACGCTGTGCAGAAACGTTGGTCCGATTTAGACGATCTGCTCGCAAAAAAAGAAATGAGAGAGCGGCAGCAAATTTTAGAGACCCTCTTCACTGAGTTTAAGAAAGACCTTAACTTATCCACTGAATTAAAGAAGCGTTACAAAAAGGCCCAATAGAGAAACAAAGCAGTGAGCTTTAGAACGAGGACAAAGAAAGACAGCTGATGAGCGACCCAGGAGATATAAAAAAGCTGGAATTGTCCCTTGCTCGTGGTTGGATCAACGAGCAGCAAGGACGCTATTGCTTCGTTCAATCTCAATTAGAGAAACGCTCTGCCTTAGACATTGCTCTTCAACAGGGCTACCTCAACGCCGCCCAGATCTCCCAGCTCCGATCACCGCACACGGCGCAAGTCGGACCGACTCCCTCAGAAAGCCAATCCCCCGAGTTAGGACGTCTCTTTGACGGTTTTCTCCTCGTTCGAGAGTTAGGGCGAGGAGGCATGGGGGTGGTCTATGAAGGTGAGAAGAGCGGAGTCAGATACGCCTTAAAGTTTCTCCTCGGTGATGCCCTCAAAGATGTGGAGGTCGATGAGCGCTTCAAACGCGAGGCGGAGGCGCTTGCCAAAGTCGATCGACATCCGAATATCGTGCGAATCCACACTTACAAGGAGGTCGGCGCTCAGCGCTATCTCCACTTCGACCTCTTAAGCGGGGGAGATTTGAAGGATCGCCTCAGTCGCGAGAAGCGATTCACCGAAGAGAACGCGCTACGCATGATGAGTCAGCTTGCCAATGCCTTGACTCACATTCACAAACATGGCTTTCTCCACCGTGACCTGAAACCGGAGAACATCCTCTTTGATGAAGAGAGCGATAAACCCCAGATCTCAGACTTTGGGCTAGCCTATTCAACGGGCTTTGAGACACTGACGCTGAGCGGCGAGACTGTCGGGACACCCGCGTATATGGCTCCGGAGCAATATGGTGGTCATCGCAGCAAGCTGTGCCCTGGGACAGATGTTTGGGCCCTCGGCGCCATTCTTTACGAGCTGCTCAATGGGGAAAAAGCATTTCAGGGCTCGACAGTGCTTCAATACGCCAATAGCATTCTGAAGAAAGACGCGCCAAGGATCAGGACAGCGAATCCCGCCATCTCTGAGGGCACAGAGAACATCATCTTAAGGTCACTTGAGAAGAACACTGAGGATCGTTTCCAAAGCGCTGCTGAGTTTGAGCGAGCATGCTTGGCGGTCCTCGACAAAAGCTATCGTCTTCAGGCCTTGCCGTCTCAGTTGAGACAAGCACGAACCTTGAAGCGACGAGTTCTGGCCCTGATCCTATTCAGCACCCTTTCCCTCACGCTTTCTTTCTTTGGTCGAGATCTCGATGAATACTTCTTTCAAGCTCGAATCAGTCCAGAATTGAAAGCGCAAACTGAAACGATCGAGGAGAATGTAGAAAAGACGAGTGAGCGGTTAGCAGAGGCGGTTGCGCATTTAATGCTGAGCGCCTCAGGAATGAAGCTATCCGACGCGCCATTGAAAGCCACCATTCCTAAAGACGACAAGCTATTGAAAGGCTTCGATACTTTCATATTGAATGTCCAAGACATCCCCCGTTTCTTCAACAATCCTCAATTAGAGCGTCTTCAGCAAAAGAGAAGCGCGATCACGCACTATTGGTCAGCTCGCGACGCGCTCTCAGCGGAGCAACAAGCTCCTTTGGACAGCCGCCTCTCAAAGGATTGGCGAAGCATTTTCGAGGGGTATCAATTATTCTATAAAGGAGATTTCAACGCTGCAAAGCAGCGTTTTAACAAGCTGCTAATACAAAAAGAACATTTGAAAGAAGCCAATGATATAAAGGACTTGTGTTACCTCGGCTTGTCCCTTTGCGCGGTCAAACAAAAAGAATGGAAGCCGGCATTAAGATGGTCAGCGGGGGTCTCAATAGAGCCTTCGAGTTTATCTTGGCGCAGAGATTTGCTTTTGCATATCAAAGCGCAACAGGCGCTTGAGCTTATACTCAAAGACTCAAGCAATGACAACCTCAAGCTCAGCGATGAGTTTGAGCAATGTTGGACCGAGTTACTCACCAAGCTCGAAGCACATGGACCGGTCGTGACCAAGCTCTATTGGAAGTCGTGGAATGAACAAATCAATGAAGCGCTCGCCAAGGATCTTAACAGCCGAACGATACTGTTGTTCTGCGACTTCCTAGCGAAGTATTGGCTTAAAAAGCCAAAAATGATTCAGCCTCAATTCAATCATAAAGCGCTTCAAATACGATTGAAGACCCTCTTTGAAATCGGCCGAAGCAAAGGGCAAAAAAATAACTATGGCACAGTCTTTCATCATTTCTTGAGCATTCGTCAATTCGATCGCTCATTCAAAACTGACTTAACCTTTTTAATTCCTATAAAGCGGAGCGACGGCGGAATCTTTGGAACCATTGAAACAGAGATGGATTGGTATCAAAATCTCCCTCGCATCGCTCACGGAGCTTTAATCGATGTTTCACAAGACAATCGAAAAGACCAAGAATTGTCCGCATTGCTTTATGAAACAAGCCTTGCAGCGAGTCGTCAGGGCCTCTATTTCCCTCTAAAAGAAAGCGTCTTAGTCTCCTTGGAAAAATCGGGCATGCTCACAAAGGCAGTCGATCAAAGCGACCAGACTATAGATCCTTACCCGCTCTTTTGGAGAATTCAGCTGACCCCGGTTGAATATAAAAAGGTGAATTCCAAGGACCTCGACAAGATTCGCTTTCTATACCTTCGAATGTATCGCGACATTGAAACTCTGCTCAGAGCGACTTCATTCCCTCCTCGTTTCCAAGCCCTTGTATTGAGAAAGAAAGCTCAATGGCTTTATTCCGTATTCCTTGAAGTGACCGCAAAAAACCCCATCATCACTTTCCAAGATCTGAAGCTGCGAGACAAAACTCAGTTAAGATTTGAGCTAAATGAAACCTTGAAGAAAGCAATGACTTATCCCCATTTCAGGGCTGACAAGGCTAGTATTGAATACGCGAATTGGTTCTCCGGTAGAGACGCCGACCAGACGAGGTTCTTCGAACAATGCATACGAGAACTGGAAGAGCGACAAGCGAGAACATTGAAAAAAGCGTTCTACGTGGGGCGAACCCTCGGTGAGTCCGTCTTGCCTGTTCGTGACTTCAAGAAATCGAAGGTGCGCTATCTCTTGCATTACGTTACGAACCTGCGAAATGTAGGGGCTTATGACAAAGCGATTGAGACTGCGACGAGCGGCCTAGACATTACCAGAGACCGTTTCTCTTTTGAGACGCTTATTGCTCAATGCTATGTCGATCAGAAGCGCTGGTCCGACTTGAAAGCCCTCTTGATGAAAAAGCGTTCGAAAGGCTCCCAGTCCATTCTCGCAATGTTGTTCCTTCGATTTCGCGACAACCCTGCAGTCTTAGCCGAACTTGAGAAACGCTACGGGCGATTAAAATAGGATCTCGCTAGAGGTTCAGCCGCGTTTCTGTGGTCCGAAGGGCCTCCCGGCTTTGACGTTTACTCCTTTAAAGTCACTTTTGCCCAGTTTGTTATTCTCATAGACCAGCTTGTAGCTTTTCAGTTTCCCCCCGTTCATTTTTACTCCAAAACCAACACTCATTTCAATCTTTGAGTCAACAAACGCTCCTGTCGCACCACGATTGTTTACAAGCACTCCATGGTCTTTAGATCTCAAAATTTGAACAGACTTGAAGTAGCCATAACTACTTCGATTCGCCACAACAATTCCGTGTTTCCCAGAGCGATCAATTGTCATTTTCTCGATCACTGCGTAGGACCCATCCGAAACCGCGAATCCCATCTTTCCACTATTTGAGATAGTTAGCCGCCCTCCTTTCAGAGTGCAAGCGTCTCCTAAAAACACTCCGTGATTGCTACTTCCGGTGATGATCGTGTCAAATATAACCGCCTTCCCATCATTGATTTCAATACCACTTTTCCCACTCGAAACAATCTTGGACAATCTCAGCTCTAGCCGACTTTTTGTGCCCTTCACTCTAATGCCAGGCCCCCCAGTATTCTGGGCTGTTAGCTCAGTAGCTTCGAGGCGCCCTGAATAGGACGCAACGACAGCGCTCGTTTTACATTTATCGAAATGAATCGACCCCAATTTTGCCGTACCATTATTAAAAACTAAAATGCCCATATTCTTCGTGGATCGAACATCGCAGTCCTCGACGACCCCTTCCTTGTTCCTACTAAAAATAGCCGCTGCGTCAAGATTTTCGAATTGACAACTCTTTAGCGTAAGCGAGCTTCCATTCTTCGATAAAGCACCCACTCCCGCGAGCCCCTTAAAGACACTTCCCTCAACCGTTGCTTTCGTCTTCTCCCCGGTTAAACATAGGCCCTCAATACCATCTCCTACAAATCGGCAATCGACGACCTTCAATGTTCCGCGATAGGCACGAATAGCTGCTGGGTTACCGCCGAGGTCAGAGAACCCAGGCAGTTTCCGCGACTTTGACTTTGAAGAGCACAGAGAAAGATTCTTCAGAGAGAGTCGTCCACCCCGAAGAACAACCGCGTCATGGACGCGCCCAAGAATTCTTGCTTTAGGACCGAGGCCCTCAATAACT
>JARGOJ010000242.1:0-2707 GCA_029210225.1 Planctomycetota bacterium | reverse complement strand
GGAGTTAATCTCTATTTCTTGGCGATAAACTCCATCTTCCAGTTTTATGTGCCAGGGTCCTGCTGTCTGATCTAATAAATTAGGCCAAGCGTCCCCAGGACTGAGAGTCAATTCCTTCACCTTAGCGACAATTAGGGGTCGCACACATCGGAGTCCAGCCTTGTCAATAGCAATCAATTCAGCACGGTTCATTCCTGTTTTGATAGTCCATGGTATGGCGAAAGATCCTTCGTCCGTGCTTTCAACAAACAACTCACCAAGCTTAACGACACATTTTTCAGAGGAGCGTCCTCTAACAGTCAATTGTTTTGAACTTGTAGGACTAGAAATTGGCATAATCTCGACTGTCGGCGGCGTCAGGTCAACGACGACATTGAGTCCGATCGTCTCAATAGACTCCCCGCCGGTGACTGAGGCAACTTCCAATTGTATTTCATGGGAGCCTTCATTCCGCGAGAGTGGTAAGCGAAAACGGCCCTGCTTATCAATCTTCGCGCTGACTTCCTTCACCCTCACGATCCCTGAAGTCATGTTTTCTACTGTTCCAGAGATCTCAAACTCACTCTTAGAGAAAACAAGATTTGAGCTCGGAACATGAATCACCGGTATTTTCTGAGAATTCGGTATGCCCATAAATATCCCAGCAATCATGAGACTTATGATTCCGCAAAGAACAGACCCCTTCAGAATTAGATGACCCTTTCCAGAAGTCGACTTGTACTCAAACAAAGAGATTTGGTTTTCAATCTCCCGCATACTCAGGCGTTTGTCAGAATCTCGATTCATCGTCGCGCTGCACAAGTCATCAAAGAACCTCGGAAGACCTCTTCGAATCGACGAGGGCCTAGGAATATCTTGTCCTACAACCGCTGCATGAATCTCAGCCATAGAATTTCCAATAAATGGTCGCCCCCCCGTCAATACAAAAAATAGAATTGCACCAAAAGACCAAACGTCCGCAGAGGACCGGACCTCGCTGGAATCAAATTGTTCGGGGCTCATGAAGGAAGGAGTCCCCAACAGCTCGCCAGTCACTGATAGAGCTTGGCTGAGTCCGTCCACTTCTGCTCCGTCTTGTTCCGCCCTCACGAGGCCGAAGTCTAAAAGGACAGGCCGCTTCGTTCTTTCATCAATGACAATGTTGTTTGGCTTCAAGTCCCTGTGAATCACACCGAGTTCATGACAATAGGCAAGGGCCTTTGCTAGTGACTCCATAAGCTCCAAGGCTTCATCAATACTGAGAGCTTGGCCGCTCGTCTTCACGATTCCTTTTACGTATTCTTGAAGGGTTGGCCCCTTCACATAGCTCATGACAAGCCAAGGATTCTCGTGAATAACTCCATGATCCAAGATCTTTACAATCGCTGGATGAGAAAGCTGGGCTAGCACCTTTGCTTCTCTCTTAAAGCGATTAGCAAGCTGCTCACTTTGGCCAGACCCAAGCATCATTTTTAGCGCGCAGATCTTTCCATCGGGCGCTTTCACCTGATATACAACACCCATAGCACCACGGCTTATCTCCTCTACAACCTGGTATGGACCAACGAACGCGCCTGGCACAAGCAGATTTCCACTCGATTGCCTGACCGCATTGAAGGAAGAAGAATGGGGTGAAGTCGTTGGAGAAATCAAATGCTGGCTGGACCCACGTTGCAAGTGGGGAGTTACAGGAGTTGGAGCGGCTGAATGCCCCGCTGGGTGCGCGTATCGACCGGACAAAGAGCGGTTGAACTCCGACAACTCTGCTGGAGTTAAATCGCCCAACCTAACTAGGTAAAGTCCAAGACTACCCTCTGGCTGTCCAGCGAGGGTTTGCCATATAGCCGTCAGTTTATTTTGATCAATCCGTCCTGCAGAAAGCAGAGCGTTCGCTAATAACTCATCTTGGTTCATTCAGTGTTACTCTCAATTTCGAAATCACTCGCCAATAGTCAGTCATTGCTCTTCAGTCTTCGCGGGACGAAATCGTAGTTTGCAAAAGCCTTACACAGCCTGTCAAGGAACCTTTCTGCGTTCAGGGCGTTTAAATTTCGGAGCGACCGGGCAAGAGTCCAGCACTTCGTATCGTCCTCCATTCAACAACGGTCTTTTGTTCCCAAGCAACTCTGGTTGATAAAGCGAAGCCACTCCTTCCGGACCTAGAATAAGAGAAGGCCCCTGGGTATTTTCAATAGTCGGGCAATTCGCGGTCAACTCCGAATTAGAAATTGAAATCGCGTATTTTGAGAGCTTTTTCATTGCTGTTCGGTTGAGGTAGACTTTTGAGCCACGCTCAACTCTCATACCTCCCCCACCATTGCTAACCAGGCGTCCCTCACGAACTAACATCGTTGAGTTTGCCATATGAATCCCAGTCGACTTGCATTTCAAAATAGTTGGATTTTGAAGACACACCCTGGCTCCTTTACAACCGATTCCTCGGTCCTCACTCTCAACGACTGTCAGATCCTCAATGTATGCCGTCGCTGAATTCAACTCAACTCCAGAGCGGTTCGGCCTCTCAACACTGAGTTTTATAGCGAAAAGCTCCCCCCCCGATAGAGTCACACCAATTCGAGTTGGTTTTATTCGACAATCAAAAAGATCAACCTTGGAGCGTGTTCCAACAACTCCTAAGACGGTATTCGTAATCTTGCAGAAATTTAGAGTTGCGTGCCCCTCATTCGTCAAATTCACTCCTGACTCCGCCAAAAGAGAAAGGTCACAA
>JARGOJ010000241.1:9615-10368 GCA_029210225.1 Planctomycetota bacterium | reverse complement strand
GATTTCTGCAGGTCGCAGATATATCGCGAGTGATCCTCGATAAGGTCTTAGTGAGCCGTCCTATGGAGTTGGCTTTGCCAAAGCACCGTGCGTGGCTCGCGAGGCTTGGAGACCGCTTTCCGGGGCTGATTTCTCGTCTACGCCCAATGCTTGAAAAGAAGGGTCGGGACCGTCAGCAGAGCCTCGGGCCGGATTCACAGCCCGAGTAGCGTTGGTCTCTTAGCGTTGGATATAGGTTGTGAGGATGAAGATGATGTCGAAGGTTTCTTTCTTCTTGCGCTCCGATTGGAAGAGCTTGCCGAGAACGGGAATATCGCTGAGCACGGGCACGCCGCTCGTTTGCTTGATTTCCGTTTGGCGATAGAGACCAGCGAGGACAATCGTCTCGCCGTGGCGGACACGAATTCGCGTGTCCACAGAGCGCTCAGCCACGATAGGGTTCGCTGTGTTTTGCGTCCACCCTGTCAGTTCATTGTATTGAGCGCGAACAGTGAGAACACAGTCGTCGCTGTTTCGAAGATTGGGCGTCACAGTAAGGCGGGTGCCAGTCCGAATCGTTCTGATTCCATAGTTGCTTCGGTTCTCTTTGAATTGATTCCCATCCTTGAAGGACCGCTGGTCGCCGGTGGCGGAGTTATTGACGATGCCTTCGCCGAATTGACGTCGGACATCGGTCTCGCTCCCACTTTGCCGGGCGTTTTGAACACTGCTCGCGGAGTTGCGAATGAAATATGGGAGTTGCTCACCTGAGTT
>JARGOJ010000241.1:0-9596 GCA_029210225.1 Planctomycetota bacterium | reverse complement strand
GAATGTTCCCGTGCGGTTATTGATCACGCGGAGTACGGGTTGCGCGGTAATTTTCGCTTTTCTTCGTTCGAGGAGCACATTGACATCGGCCGCGAATTGCTTCAGCGCTGTGCGAGAGAAATTCTGGTAGACACCATTCAGAATGGTCTCCTGCCCGAGTATGCCGGAAGTCTTAAAGCCGGCGCCATTGAGTCCGCTGCCCTTGCGGTTTCCAAGATAGTTGAAGTCGACCCCCATCTGGCTTCCTTCGCTGCGATTCACCTCAATGATTTGGGCAACAATAGTGACCTGGGGAGGGCGCTTGTCGAGGGCGAGGAGAGTTTCGATGACGTTGCGGACGTAGCGAGCGCGGTCTGTGACGACTATTTTTGCCCGATCGTTGTCGACGTCCATGCGACCTAGGGCTGAGATACGCCCTCTGGTGAGATTCGCTAAGGTCGTCGGGTCGGCAAAGCGCACTGGATAAACAGCGGTGACATAAACCTCGTCGGCGGTCTCATAGAGCGCTCCAAGGCTTTTGCGGATGTAGGATTCTTGCTTCTTGGAGAAGGCGCTCACAATGGGCTTGGTCGCGGGGCGGTCGAACTCTTCGGTGGAGAACTCCAGGGAGTTCTTCCAGGCTGCATTATTCTCCTGGTCTTTTCGGACCTGAATTGTAAAGCGCACAGTGATAATTTCTTCACCCAGATTCTTCACGACCAGTGTGTTGACGAGGATGGGGTTTTCGCTCTCAACGATGAGCTCGGTGTGTTGAATTTGCCGTCCTGTGACAGTGGTTTGAAAGTTGGGATCTTGGGTGCCTTGCTTCGTCGTTGTAACGCTCAGGTTCTTGACGATAGCGCCCTTGATAGTCTGCTTCGATTTAAGAAACTTCTCTGGGAAAACGCCGTCGAGGTGGATCCTCGCTCCTACCTTGGGGGCTTCGAGAGGAGACCAAACGATCGTTTTTTGGAGGTCATACTTTCCGAAAGCTTTGGCTGTGCGGTCTTCCGAGATAACAATTTCGATATAGGGGTCTTTATCTTTTGGCTGAACGAAGTTGAGCTTCTTGAGTTCGCCGACCCAAATTTTGTTTTTGCCTTGGGCGGATGCAGGGTTCGTGAAAGCGAGCAGGAGAGCGACAAACAGCAGTAATTTCTTCACTAAGATGTCTCCTAATTTAGTTCTTCACGAGAATCGTCCAGCGCACCGCTCGGCCGCGTTTGGAAAAGCGCAGAGTTCGCACAAGATTTTGTTGGGCCCGAAAGAAGGTGTTGTTCACCTGTGTGGAAACAAGACGCCCCAACCGGTCGTAACCAAAAATGTAGATGTTCTTACTGACTTGCCGGCTGGTGTTTTTGAAGTTGATGTTGGCGAGGAAGTTACCAGCGTCATCCCAGTAATTGAGGAGCTGCACTTTAATCGGCTCTTTGTCTGGGTCGTAGCCTTTCTCGCCGAGTTGAAAGACCGGGTGCTCCCGAGCGCTAATGTCTGGAGCGCTAAGAATACGAATATTGACGGGGCGTCGCCCTTCGTCGTCGATGTATTCTTCGTCTGTGAAGCGGTCGGCGGCAGGCAAAGAAAAAGTTTGAATAGGTTGAAGATTATCGTCGGTCTCTTCGTTCAACTCAGACTTGGTCGTAGTACATGCGCATAGAAGGATGGTGAGAAGAGCGAAAATTATGTGACGACTCGACTTCACTTGCCCCCCAACTTGGGTCAGTGTCGCTACGTTCAGGTCATCATAGAGGATGCAAGCGGGCATCCTCTGATAGCTCCTGAGCGCGCAAAGACTATCATGCGAATCGCAAAAAATCTGTCATTTTTGCCTGACAGAGCGTTGCAGAATCGATTTAAGTCTTGTTGAAACCCATCTTTAAATGCCGGTCACATTCTCAGATGCGCGACGATTTCACCGTTTAATAAAGAACCGTCTCGGTTTGGGCTTCGCGAAACACGCTCCGTCAACAAACCGACCGACCTAAGAAACTTCGTCCATCTATGAAAATGACTTGAACATCTATTACGCCAAAGCACGTGATGTCATACAAATCTTTTCACGACGAGATCCCAGACAATCGCTTCTGTCTCAGACCTTTTGTAAATTCTGTGCCATCTTTTTCAGCAGATGAGCACCAAATCATCTCCAGCTAAAGAGTCATATACCGAGATAAAAATCAAAATAGAGCCAAGAAAATGACCTCCGATCCGTCATTCTAGATAGCGACTCACAGCGTTGATCGTTGATCGTTCGTCGAAGCGACGAGAGGACAGAAAACCCGGTGCGAGCAAAAACCGCTGCAAAAGGTATGTGGATACTGATGGGTTTGGTGGTGCTTAGCGCCGTCGTCTTCATTCCTTTCCGAAGCTGGCAACGAACTCAAAGGGACGCTAAGCGGCGCCGCCAAAGCAGGAGAATTGTCGAGGCAGTGAAGGATTTTGCCGAGCGGGAAGGGCTCTATCCCAAAAGATTGTCGAGCCTTCCCAAAGCCGCCACCAGCCATCTTGAAAATCCAAGGCGTTGGAGTCTCCATGAGGAAGGCAAAGGCACGCTCTTCCTAAGATATGCCCCAAGCAAAGGTGAGGGGAGCATTATCATTCGCCTGTCCTTTAGGCCTGGGATCGTCATTGTTGACGATGGACCGGGTATCGACGGCCCAAACTCCCAGCCACCAAAAGAAACTGACAGCTCAAGCCTCACCTTCACCCTCGCCCCCATTGATGACCATGTCGCCCGCCGAACTTACATTCGACTAAGAACCCGGCTCACCTATGGCACGGTTCGCGACTGCGAGGAGGCCGTCACCTACGCTCATAGGAAGAAGTCTTCCGAAGACGCGCTGAAGCTAAGAATGACTATGCAGCGTCGCTTCCCAAACTCTCGGTGGGCCCGGCTTGCTGAAGCTCACATAGCACACAGTCGCAAGAAGTATCCTAACGCGAACTTATTCCAGGAGCATGTTCGATACAATCCAAAAGGCTACGCCGATTGGTTTTTGGCCTCCCGGCTCTACCTTAGCAAGCAGGACTTCTATGATTTTGCCGCAAAGGCACTCCCTAACGACGCAAGCCAGGTAAGAGATCTGTGCTTTCAGCATGTTGTTCACGCCGCCTACCGGGCCAAGGATTATCAGACCGCGATCAAATTTTGCGAGCAATGGGGCGGTGACGCGTCTGCCAACATCCACGCCGCGGCCTTACTTGCCTCCGGCGCTCCAGCAGAAGCCCGGAACCACTATGAGAAGTACTCTTTGCTTGCGAGCCCTCGAAGCTTTAGGACGCCCTTAGAGAAGGCCCTTATTGACGGAAACACCCGCTTTGTCCTCTCCGATTCCGTCACTAGAGCAAAGCCCTTCTTCCCAGAGCTCAGCGAGTTCTTAATCTTTCCCGACCTCTAAACGTCAGACCGTTCCCAAAGTTTGAGCCTCCCGAACCCTTCCTGCTTCTTCTTTCCATGATGGATCGGACAAGCACTCCCTGCCAAGAATTGCATCCTGCGATTAAAATCATTCGAACGTGGTGAAGACGATTGAAACGCCGTCAAAGTTGATAGAGCTGTCACAATTGATAGAGAGAACAGAGTGACTCGTGCAGGCAAAAACGGCTTCCAAATATATGTGGATACTCATGGGCGTCGTCCTCTTAGCGTTCTTAGGCCTTAAAAACAGTATGTCCTCGAAGGACTTCCGCAAATTCGCTCAGAAAAAACGGTCAGCTCAAGTTCAGTATGAATCGATCCTCGACGGAATCAAAAACTTCGCCGAGTTCGAGGGCCTCCACCCTGAAAGTATGGCTGACCTTCGAGATTACACGGTGCTTGGTTTCGCAGAATCAAAACACTGGCGCTTTCAGGGGGGGAGCAGCACGATTTTCCTTCAACTCGACTCTGAAGAGGATGGTACCAGCATCGCCGTTCGCCTCACATTCAAACCTCGACTCATGATTGCGGATATTGGCGAGTTTATTGAGCATCCCAATGGCCGTGGGCGTAAGTTCCAGATCAATACAACGAAGGAATACAAACTCAATCCTAAAGACGACTATGTTTCGAAACGAACACGCAACCGACTCATGACTCGATTGATATCAGGGACCGAGTATGACTGCCGAGAGGTTGTTGCCTACTTCCATAGAAAGAAGTCGCTGCCTGACGCATTTTCGAGCGTGAACCACATGATCGGTCGCTTCCCACGATCACATTGGGTCTCGGTCGCCAAAGCCCACATGATGCTTGATCGCCCACGACCCAACACCCAGGAGTTCTCGAATATCAGTCGACGACAGGCCAGTCATTACGGTGAGTGGTTTTATGCCTCACGACTTTATCTCCCAAAGAAAGAGTTCTACGAGTTCGCGAAGGAAATGCTGCCGCGAGTTCCCATAGCAGTGAGGGATAGGTGCTTTGAGCATGTTGTCCGGGCCGCCTACAGAGCGAGAGACTTCAAAACCGCGATCAAATTCTGTGAGCAATGGAAGAGTAAAGCCTCTGCAGAATACTATTCGGCGTCCTTGCTCTCCGCCGGCTCCCCCAAGACGGCTCGTTTTATCTACGAGAAATACACAGGACCCATCAAAGAAGAGAAGCCCGTCACTGAATTGGAGGACGCCATTCTACGCGGGAATATCCTCTATGCCCTGCCCGACTCGCGCACCAAGGCCTATCCCTTCTTCCCAGAACTCAGCGATTTCCTTATCTTTCCGAATCTAAACTAATCAGGAAAAAGTGCCCCAAGGCTTGACGCTCCCCTAAGCAAGCCCGCACACTACCCTTCCTCACCTCCTCTGACCCGACCGGATCCTCGTCCTATGAGTGATAGTCCCCCCGCTGCAGTCCCCTTTAAAGCAGACAACAAAGCCATCTTTGGCTGGTGCATGTACGACCTCGCGAACTCCGCGTTCACAACCATGATCGTCACATTCATCTATGCGACCTTCTTCACAAAGTACATCGTCGGCATCGAAAACGAAGGCGCCACAATCTGGTCCTGGGGTGTCTCGGCCACCGCCATCGCTGTCGCGGTCCTCTCGCCTTTTATGGGCGCGATCGCGGATAGAGGAGGCTATCGAAAGCGATTCCTCGTTATCTTCACTGGGATTTGTATCCTCGCCACAATCGGCACCTACTTCGCCCAGCCCGCCATTTATCCTTCGGCGATCACCGGAATGGGAGGCGCCATAGGGGCCCTTCCGCGATCCGAATGGATTATTCGCCCTGACATGTGGATGGCCCTGGGCTTCTTCGTCGTCGCGAACATTGCCTTTGAAATGGGCGGGGTCTTTTACAACGCCTTCCTCCCAGACATCGCCCCCCCGGACAAGATCGGTCGAATCTCCGGTTATGGCTGGGCCCTTGGTTATGTCGGCGGCATCCTCGCCATGATCATCTCCTTCGTCCTCTTCATCGACACGGACACGCCTTTCTTTGGACTTGTTAGTACCGAAGGAGCCGCCAATGTGCGCGCCACCAACCTCTTCGTCGCCGCCTGGTTCCTCGTCTTCACGATTCCGATTTTAGTCTGGGTCAAAGAAGATAAAACGAGAGTGGTTGAGAACAACGAACCCCTCTTTTCCTCAACTCTCAAGTCGCTCAAGCAGACCTTTACCGAGATCCGTCAATACAAAGACATTATGTCTTTCCTCATCGCTCGATTGCTCTACAACGACGGCATTGTGACCATCTTCTTCTTTGGCGGAATCTTCGCGACAAGTGAGTATAATTTCAGCTTCCAGAAGCTTATGTATTTCGGAATCGTCTTAAACATCACCGCAGCCATTGGAGCCTTCGCCCTAGGCTTCTTAGACGACATTTTAGGTGGGAAGAAGACCATCCTCATCAGCCTCGTCGCCTTGAGTATCTGTACGGTCTTAGTGCTCGCGGTCAAAAACGAAACGGTCTTTTGGATTGCAGGAGCCTTCGTCGGAATATTCGTCGGACCCAATCAGGCAGCGAGTCGTTCCCTTATGGGTCGCTTTGTTCCTCCGGATAAAGAAAACGAGTTCTATGGATTCTTCGCGCTCTCTGGCAAGGCTACAGCCTTCCTTGGTCCATTGCTCTTCGGGATTCTGACCGCCGCCTTCGAATCTCAGCGAGCCGGCCTCACCGTTGTCGTCGTCTTCTTCGCAATTGGCGGCGGTATTATGATGCTCGTCGACGAGCAACGCGGAATCAAAGTCGCTGGTCGTAATAAAGTCGTCGAGGGCTAATGCGGGGATTGGGAGGAAGCAGGGTATGGACGGGCCGCAGTGGGATTCCATCACAGAGCACATCCTCATCGGAACCTCTCCCAATGACAAAGAGGCGCTTTGGCAGCTGAAGTCCCAAAGCGAATGTACGGCGATTCTTAGTCTGCAAAGCGACGACGAGCTGGATCGCCATAACATAGACTGGTTCGACCTTCAGGGCTACGCCGAAGGGCTTGGTATGGTCATGAACCGCATTCCTATGAATGATTTCGACCTTGGGAACCAGCAGAAGGTTCTTGGCGAAGCGGTCCACGGCCTCGCCTCACTCCTCTCTAAAAACCACAAGGTCTACGTCTACTGTAACGACGGCATCAACCGCTCTCCCTTGGTCGTCCTGGGTTACCTCACCTACTGCCTGGGTCGCTCCCTCGAAGATGCCAATTTGGTCCTCGTAACCAAGCGCCCTCACGCGTCTCCGCCCATAGAAGTCTGGCGAGCCACGCGTATCGACCTCTTAAAACCCAAAGCAGACTTGATCGCTCGCTTAAGCAACTCAGAGAGCGAAAACCCGCTCTCTGAGAATGACGCGGAGACCCGGGTCTTACAGAGCATCTTCCTCCCTAAAGCCCGAGAAAATTATGGATTCTAAAAAGCCCGAGGACCTCCACGAAGCGGTTCTCTTCGACGCCGTCTGCGATTACCTCGCTGGCCCCGACCGACACTGGATCGCAGACTTAACCGTCGGCATGGGAGGCCACTCCCTTGGTCTCCTGGAGCGCAGCCCCGCTGCCCAGCTCATCGCCTTCGACCATGACCCCCTCGCTATTGCCCAGGCCCAAAAGCGCCTCGCCAAGTTCCCGGAGCGAGTCCAGTTTCAAAACGCCCCCTTTGAATCCTTCGCTAAAATCGTTCAAGACTCTGAATTCGGCCCCTTCGACAGCATCCTCGCCGATCTCGGCGTGTCCTCCATGCAACTCGACCAGCCGGAGCGCGGCTTTTCTTTCCGATTTGAAGCCCCCCTCGACATGCGCATGGGCCCTCACATGAAGCAAAGTGCCGCTGAGCTGTTAGCCAGTGAGAGTGAAGAAGAGATCGCAAGAATCCTCTACGAATATGGCGACGAGCCCGCCTCCCGGAAGATCGCTGCCGCGGTTGTGAAGGCGCGTCTTCTTGGTCCCATTGAGACGACAGGAGAATTCGCCGACCTCGTCCGCCGCTTCGCGAGGTCGCCCCGATCCAAATCGAAGAAGAAGATTGATCCGGCGACGAGAAGCTTCCAAGCCCTTCGCATCGCCGTCAACGATGAGTTAGGTGTGATAGAACGCACCCTCCCACAGCTCTTGGAAGCCTTAAAACCTGGGGGACGGGTCGGCGTGATCTCCTTTCATTCTCTGGAAGATCGCATCGTGAAGAGACAGTTC
The DNA here is from genome assembly GCA_029210225.1 of Planctomycetota bacterium. Lineage (GTDB taxonomy): Bacteria > Planctomycetota > J058 > J058 > JARGOJ01 > JARGOJ01. Next base: position 2,013 of record JARGOJ010000241.1, on the reverse strand, counting down.
AAAGCGTGGGCCAAAAGCGGCCGTGGACATTTGATAACTCCCAAGCCAAGAACCGCGACCCCCGAGGAAATCCAGGCGAACCCACGATCTCGCAGCGCACGCTTGCGAGTCTTTGAAAGACACGCTTGATTGTCCTATCTGATTCTGAAATGCTTTGATTATGGAACTTAGATTTGCCCCAAACGTCATTGGTCATCAGAAGGTTAAAGACGTTCTCGGACGCCTGATCTCTATCGATCAACTTCACCCATCGCTCATCCTCTCAGGGGATGACGGCATCGGGAAGCGCTACCTGGCGGTCCAGCTCGCCATGGCCCTGAATTGCCTTGAAGACAATCCAAAGCCCTGTGGTCATTGCTCTCAGTGCGTCAAGGCCATCGCAGGGACCCACCCCGACCTCACCATCGTCGAGCCCACAGATGGTCGTCGGGCGGTCAACATCGAGCAAGTTCGAAACATGATCGCCGACATGGGACGAAAGCCCTTCGAAGGCAAGCGCCGCGTTTTTATCCTCTCCCAAGCCGACCGCCTCCGTGAAGACGCGATGAACACTTTGCTCAAGAGCCTCGAAGAGCCACCAGGCACCACGGTCACCGTCTTGCTCACGAGCCGCCCGAGCATGTTGATTGAGACCATTCACTCCCGGTGCCAGCACCTCCGGCTCAACTCCCTCAACGAAGACGATGTCGTCGCTGTGCTAAAAACTCAAGGCATCGATGAACACGAGGCCCGAGAACGCGCTCAGTTTGGGGCTGGCAGCCCAGGGCAAGCGATGAGCGACGAAGCCCGCAGCCGCGCCGACGAGTCTCTCTTGCTCTTCAAAGCCCTCGTCGATGGCCAAGGACTGCGCGATCCTATGGGGGTGGCGGCGGATCTGCTAAGCACTCTTGAATCGAACCGAACGGGCATCGGCCAATTTTGTGAGTGGGTGCTCCGGGTCCTCCGGGATTTACTTGTCTACACCAGCACAGGGGAAGCGCCCCCGGCTCCCATGGCGCCCTTCGCAGCCCGGTCCGTGAAAGATCTCGGCCCCCATGTCTCTTTGATGAATATACGGAAGGCCATGGATATCGTCGAAAAGACCCAGGCTGGCATGGACCGAAATCTCAATATTAAATTAGAGATGGAAGGTCTTGTCATTGCTCTCGCTACTCAGCTTCGCGTGCAAAGAAAGCGTTCTTAGCTGGGACACAGAGTGGCAAGGCGAGCCGGGAAAGTGGCGCGATTCTTAGCTTTGTGAAAAGACCATACAGGATTGTTGATGTCAGTTACTATATGGGCTCTGCTCGAACTTTGATTCATTTGGCATGATTGTCAAACACTTAGGGGTCTTAGTGAGGTATTCCATGTTGGCAACAGATGTCCATAATCGAGGACAATGCATGGCGCTTCAAACTAGAATCCCTACAACGATGATTCACGCCCGCTGAAAGACTAGAGTGTTACCCCAGGAGAATTTTATGGCGAACCGGCACGGTGTCACATTTTTACTAGCCCTCGGTCTACTTGTTAGCAGCCCCGCTGCAACATTCGCGCAAGACGATACCAGCACCAAGGTGGAGCAGCTGCTCGGGCGCATCGACGCCGGACGCAGCGATCAAATCTGGCCCGCTGTCGCCGAGTTAGAAGCCCTCGGAACAGCGGCCATCGCCGACATCTCCAAAGGCCTCACTAGAGGATCCTCGGCAAAAATTGGTTCGGCCAAAGCTCTCCTCGTCATGGAAGGCGGTGAAGTTTACCGCGCCGCTTGCATTCGAGCCCTCAAAGCGGTCATCACCTCCAAAGACTCTCGCGAGCTCCGCGTGATGGCTGCCGACCTCTTGAACACACACGGCGGCAAGGCCGACCTTCGCTCAATGCGAAACGTCTCCAAGACCATCGACGACCCCTACGTCAAGATCACCGTGCTCAAAGGTCTCCGAAGCTGGGGACGGCGCGAGCTAAAGAAGTTCATTGAGAGCGACGACGCCGCCCTCAAAGAGCGCGAGCGAGAGGGGGCAGTCGTTGACGTAG
>JARGOJ010000240.1 GCA_029210225.1 Planctomycetota bacterium | reverse complement strand
ATTCTCTCCGACAACAATGGCATCATCGACGATGATGCCGAGCGCCATAATTAATCCAAAGGCGCTAATTAAATTAAGGCTCTGCCCAGTGATATCGAAGATAATAAGTGCCCCAGCAAAGGAAACTGGGATTCCCCAAGCCACCCAAAACGCCAAGCGGAATTCAAGGAAGATCCACAGCGACACAAAGACCAGAATCAATCCCATCCAGCCGTTTTTAGTCAGGAGCCCGAGGCGACCTTCAATGTATCGTGTCTCATTGGAAAAGACCTTCAAGGTGAGGCCTTTCGGGAGCAACGCTTGTTTGCGCTCAATGTAATCGGATACTTTTTTGGAGATCTTAATCGCGTTTTGTTCGCTGGTCTTATAAACACTGAGCATCACCGCACGATTGCCGTTGACCTCCATGAGAATGGGCTCTTCTTCAAAAGCGTCTCTCACTTCAGCAACGTCACCGAGGCGAATAACACTGCCATCTGATTTCGTCAGCAAGGCAATATCTTCAAAGGCGCGACCTTCATATCGCTGGCCGAAAATGCGGACAAGGTATTCTTCTCTTTGCGCTTTAATACTACCAGCAGGAAGATTGAAAGAACTAGCGCGAATGAGTTGGGCGACCTGATCGAAGGTCAGCCCATAGCTCCGTAGCCGGTCTTCTTTAATTTCAACGGCAATTTCATAATTACGGGTTCCGAGCACCGCGACATCACTCAAATCACCGAGACGAAGGATTTCATCTCGGATCTCTCGAGACAGCTCTTTAATTGTCTTTTCAGTCACGTCTCCATGAAGCACTAATTCCATAATGCGTACACGGAGGAGCATCTCTTCGATATCCGGGTCTTCGGCTTCTTCCGGGAACGTTGTAATTCGATCGACGGACGATTTGATGTCGTCCAGCAGCCTTTGAACATCCTCCCCTGGTTCAATTTTGACGATGACAACTCCAGCGCCTTCCTGGGCAATGGAGCTAACATCTTTAATTCCCTGAATGCCGTCGAGAGCTTCTTCAACTTTGAGGCAAATTCCCTCTTCGGTCTCTGCCGGCGAAGCCCCAGGATATAAGACTGTTATTGAAATCCTGTCAATTGAGAAGTCGGGGAAGTTCTCTCTTGGGATTCGAATTAAACTGGAGAGCCCGAGAATTAATGTGACCACCATGAGAAGGTTCATAGCGACTGGGTTTCCGATTGCCAGTTCAATCATGCGCTTCATCATTGGGTGGCTCCCTTCTCTTCCACGACCTTCAACGCCATGCCGCGAGTTTGATATGGGATCTTCGTCACAACCACCTGTGTGCCCGCAGGTAAGCCTTTTATTATGACTCCTTGGTCTAAGCGCCGGACGATCTCGACCTTTGCGAAGTCGAGGCGCCCGTCTTTCACAATTGGAACGCGGCCATCTTCAATCAATTCTCTCGGCAGGATGACCGACTCTGAAACCGTCCGTCCCGGGAGAGAGACACGGCAAAACATCCCGACGGTCAGGGGAACTTCTTCAAGAGGATTGAACTTCTTCCAAGGATTGGTGACGACTACGACGTAGCGGAACGATCGATTGCTAGCGTCCACGCTCTCAAGACGTCCGAGCAGCCCTTTCCAGCTCTGTCTGACCCGGCCCTCGGGTGTCCAGTCAACCTTCACTTCGCCGACATTTTCGTCGGCCTTTCCCGACATTTCATAACCGCTTCCAGATGCCACGGCGACAGGATTCAGATGGCGGGCGTCCTCGGGAGGAAGTGACACGAGAATCTCCAATTCTGACTGATCCACGAGAACAACCGCGACCTGTCCAGGCTGAACATAATTGCCCTTTTCGATATTGGAGACTTCAATCTTGGCGCGAAATGGACAAAGCAGCTTCGCCCTCTCGACATCTAACTTGGCGTCTTTCAGTTCGACTTTCGCGCTCTCAAGTTGCTTCGACATCTCCATTTTCCGAGGTTTGATGAGCGCCAAGACTCCTTGACTGTTAACCAGATTCGTCCGCTGAGAGAGCGCTATGCGCTTGGTGCCCTCTAATTGCGACATGGTTCCAACGCGCTTCTTCAACAAGGTTTTCAAGCGATCGACGTCTTTTTGTGCGACTTGGTAAAGCTCTTCGGCATGGCTCACCAGGGCTTGAGCGTTGATTCGTTCCTGTTCGACCCTTTGAAGGTTGGCTTGAAGCAGCTCAATTTTCGCGGTCACCGCTTCGACCTTGAGGACATATTTTGCAGAATCGACTTCAAAGAGGGTCTCACCTTTTTCGATGAGGCCGCCGGCTCGTAGCTTCGGGTGAACGTTCAGGATGGTCCCCCTTACCTCGGGAGTAATCGCGACGCGGCGGCTCGCTCGAACTGTTCCGAAGCCGTGGACTTTGGGAGCGTGAACATTTGGGTTCGTGGTGAGTACACGTACGCTGAAGACAGTTTCTTTCGATACGCGTTTTTGCGGCGCCTCCTTGAGAGCGAGGAGAGCTTGAAAGCCAGCGACGCCCCCACCAATAAGGAGGATACTGAGGACAAAGCTCACAATGACTCGTGTTGCGCGAACAACTGTCGAGGGTGATAGGTTAGGAGTTTGAGATCCTGGCGAAGACATGAGCTTCATCCTCTTGCTTAGGAATGCGGAGCTGACGCTGAAAAACGAGCGGTCGTGGAGCGCATTTCATATCGAAAAATGACGCTCTGCGACAAATAGGGAGGGATGGGATCATGCTTTCGCAAACAAAGCAAGAGTTATCGTCTGCGACCGCGCCGCTTGTTGATTCGGCAGTTGATCTTGGCGGCTTTGAAGCGAGCCATAGCCGACTCGGCAACATCTTTTGAGACTCGTTTTAGGACAGGAACAACGGGTGAGCGACAGAGGTCGCGGGCTTCATCTTCCGAGAGGTTGCGAACCTCCATAATGATCTTAATCGCGGCTTCTTTCTTGGATTTAAGTCCGAGTCCAGAAATCACGATGCCGAAGCCCTTCTCTTCATCAACACCCTTGCCTCCCTTACGACCACGGCCACCACGTCCACGCGCTGCGGGCGCTTTAGGTTTCGGCTTGGCAGGGGTCTCTGAAGGCAGCTCACCGAAGTCCATTCCTGGAGGAGGAGCAAGCGACGCAGGAGGCGCGAGGTTTAAGTCACCAAGACCGCCGTCACCGAGATCTGGAGGAAGCGACAAGCCTCCGTCGCCCATATCAGGAGGCAGAGCGAGTTCTTCAAGGTCAAGAGAAGGAGGAGCGTCTAGACCTAATCCATCACCGCTCCCGAAGTCAAGATTCGGTGGCGCCGAAAGTCCACCGGAGAGGTCTGGAGGCATTCCGAGGTCTGCTGGCATACCAAGGTCGCCGGGCATGGCGAGATCCAAATCGCCCCCGAAAGGATCGTTCCCTGCCCCGCCAAGAGGAGGCATAGAGAGTGGATCGCCCGCGAGTCCTGCCAGTGGATCAGAGCCGAGTGGGTCGTTGGCAAAGGCGGCGAGGGGATCTCCGCCGCCACCCATGAGGTCGTCTCCGAGGGAGTCCCCGCCAAAGGAGTCACCGCTGAGAGGATCACCGAAGGGGTCGTCTAAGCCGACACCAAAGTTGGATAAGTCAACAGGATCGGAATAGGCCGCGGGATCGGGAGCCCGAGGCGCGGGGGCTGGACCACCGGTCATCATTTCGAGTAGACGCAGCGCTTCCATAGGGTCGAGGGGTTCTTCCTCGGCGCTCTCTTCCATGCTGTGAGTCGGAATTCCGCTGGGAGCGGCCATCTGAGCGAGGGGATCGCCGCCGGGAGGAGGCAAGAGTCCTCCGCCTGGGGCTTCTCCGCTGTTGCTCATTCCGAACGGATCGTTCCCTGCCGGTTGGTCTGGGCTTGCGCCAAAAGGATTCGGCGCGGCGTTGTTGTTGACGCCGCTGACCAATCCGTATGGATCGCCGCCAGGGCCTTGTCCAGGCATACCGGGCATGCCTGGCATACCCGCGGCGCCTTGTCCAATTCCACTGACCAAGCCAAAGGGATCTTCCCCAGCGGGGGCCTGACCACCTTGTTGACCTGGCAATCCAAAGGGATCGCCAGGATCAGAGAGACCGAATGGGTCGGATCCTCCGAGGTTTGCGGGAGTATTTGCGAGGGCCTGAAGGGTGTCGGTGACTCCGCCGGGAGGTTGTCCGCCAACTCCAGGAGCTTGACTTAAGAGTCCAAAGGGATCGTCGCCGGTGGCTGGCGCAGGAGGCGCCGCCAAACCGAAAGGATCACCAGGATCCGAGAGGCCGAAGGGGTCGGAGGTGGCCAAGTCTTGGGACGGGACCCCGCCGAGGTTCGCCGGCATGTTTGGATCGAAGCCTGGAGGCCCACTTCCTTGGGCGCCAAGGCCAAGATCGGACAGCGGATCTCCGCCGGGGAGGCCCATTTGTCCGGGAGCCATACTGGACAGTCCGAACGGGTCTGCTCCAGGTCCAGGAGGGGCCCCAAATTCCATTCCACCAGAGCTCTGGCCGAAAGGATCGTTTGGATTTCCTCCAGGTGCATTCATATTGAATGGATCGGCGCTCGGAAGCGCTCCACCCGGTCCGACCATCATAGGATTCGGACCAGCACCCATCCCAAAGGGGTCAGGCCCTGGAGGTAGTCCATCTCCGAGAGGAAGATGGGAACCCGGCATACTCATCGTGGCGCCGAGGTCCTGCAGGTCGTCATTTGGACCCGGCATCGTCAGGCCCTGAAGAGCGCCAGGACCAATCGGAATTGTGTCGTCGTTGGATTGAGCTGTGAGCGGCGGACCAAAATTCTGCGAGTTCTGATCGAATGCCTGACGGAAACGCTCGTCGTCATCTTCTCCCGGAGGGATACGAACCGTCTCGGAAACTTGTAACTCGCTTGGACCGCCCATAAGTCCCGTGTCAGGAGGACCAAAGTCGGGAAGAGAATCGAGGTCGGAGATATCGGGGAGCTGGTCGTCGATATCTGGGATCATCTCGCGATTGGTCACGGCCGATGGTGTATTCCCTGGGGTCACACCTGACTTGACAAGAACCGCGAGCTTCTTAAAGGCCCGAGCGAGAGCTTTCGCTGACGGAGGTCGAGCTGCTGGATCTTTATGGAGACACTTGGAAATGACAGTTTGAAGTTCCCGTGGGAGGTTATCAACGTCGAATTCTCTCGGCGCAAGTCCGGTAACGAGGCGATAGAGCGACGCCCCCAGGGCAAAGAGGTCACTCTTCTCTGTCGCCGCTTCGGGTCCGCCTTGCAACATCTCAGGAGCCACGTAGCCAGCGACAGCCTCAGCGATCTTACGTCCGAGGCGTGACCAACAGGCAAAACGACGAACTGCACGAACGCGCTCTGGAATACTAATGACGAAGTTCGGGACCGCGAAGTCGGTGAGCGTGACTTCGATGCCCTCCATACCTGCGCCAATGCGAATGTTCTCAGGCTTAATGTTTCTGTGAATCAGTCCGCGTTCGTGGGCCGCGGCAACAATCGCAGCGGCGCGGAAGCCAATTTCCAAGACTTGAAGGATTGGAATGCGTCCACCGCGAGCTTTTCGGAAGGTCTCGAGGTCGTCCCCATAGACATAGTCGCTCACGATGTAGGTTCGCGACTTCCTGTGAGCGAGCAAGTAATTCACCCGCTCTGTCCCATCTAAAGGCTCAGTAACAATGTGCTGAAGGCTACGGAGCGCGGGGCGAGGATCGACTCGGGTGATTTCATCCCAGAGGCTCTTCACGACCATGTCTCGGTCGTCCCAAGTCGTCACCTCGAAGGTCACTCCCGTTCCACCTGCACCCAAGATTCGGTTGATGGTGAAGCGGGACAAATCGAAGGGTTCATAAGCTTGAGGATCAAGCTCGACAGCCTTATTTAGATGAATAAGCGCCTTGCCGTAACGTTCTTTGTGAAGTTCAAGCAAGTAGAGGTTGTAGTGAGCAAGAGAATTGTCGGGATCGAAGGCGATGCACTCTCGAAGATAGCGCTCCGACATTTGAGGACCAGCGGCAGGCCAAACGGCAGCAGCTACGGAGAGACAGGTCGAGGCATATTTGTCGTCACGCCAGTCGGCGTAGTCGAAGTCGGCGCGGGCTTTTCGTAGCAGCTCAATGGCCGACTTTGAAGGCCGCTCCAAAGCTGCCGCCGCGTCCAACATTATCGCCGTGCCTTGGCGCTCGTGAATCTTCTCCAGGGCCTTATCGACGAAGATTCGAATCTTACTCGTCGAGACAACCTGACCTGTCAACTCACAGTCGACATCTTGGTCGGTGTCTTCAAGGCGATCCGCGATATCGAAGAGCCAGCCTCGGTTTTCGAAGATCTCACCCAAGCGATCGCGATAACCGTTGACACGGTCGAGGATCAGTTGTTCTTGAGTCAGCTGTTGAGAGAGATCCGGGTCTTTGGTCGTAATCGCTCGGATGCGATCGGCGTCGATGTTTGCCTCGCTGAGGTAATCGACGAGGCTCGACCATGCAGGGTTCTCAAAGATGATCTCGTGGACATGGGTTAAGACGCCGTCCATGAGCAGGCGATCAAAGCCACCTAAACGCAAGAAAGGGTGTTCTTCTTCAAGCCCAATATCGTGAATCAGTGACTGTTGCAGCTCAGTCCATGCGGCTTCCGCCAAGTCGTCGATGTTCTCCGAGTGATCGTAGGAGAGGAGCATCGAGAGGAAGCGATCGTCATCTAATTGATCGTGGCCAATAAGAGTTGGAATCGCGTCCGCGACGGTGTCATAGTCGAGGAAAAAAGTGTCAAGGAAAAGCAAGCCTAGCTGTCCAACCAAACCTTCTGATTGGTTGAAAGGGATGGTGACCTTCTCTCGAAAGTCCTCGGTGAAGTCTTTTTCCCCGGTCTCCATCATGAGCCACGGCGATTTAAGACCGATGACCAAGCCCTGCATCGCCCGTTCGAAGGCCTCTTCGATGCATCCTTTCAGGCGTTCGCTGCCTTGGAAGATCGATTGGAGAGCCTGAACTTTCTCACCATCTTCAACCACGCTCTCGGAGAATTTCCTCCGAACGCCGCAGCCAAGTGGGAGCATTATGTAGCGTAAAAACGCGTATCCAGTTTTTGTAATGGGCGCATTGGCGACGGAGGCGCCAGTCATGTTGCCACTCAATCGATCCTCCCGAAATGAGTGTCTATCGGCTGAAAAGTCTCGAAGGCTTCTTTGTTTAGATATTCAATATAGCGTGAAATTGGTCAAGACTCCCATCAAAAAGAGACATAGCCTACTCTCCATCTAAAGTAGCCGAGCAGGCCGAAACTGTCAACGAAAGCCCTCCGATAGGATACTAAAGACTTTGACGTCCCGGTCCTCAAAAGCCCGCCCGCTCCCCCAAATGCAAAACAATCATCGTCCCGCTCCACATTTTCTAACAAACTCCGTCCGTACAATATTACAGGGCCCCTCCAAGGCCAATGTTCATTGACGCTTTGCGCATGCCGTGTTACCGTCCCGACGTTATGACTCCCAGCACCGGAATCACTGGGCTCACTCCAAATCAGGAACTAGAATCGGTGAACAAAACACTTTCACTCACCCGCGCCCAGCTGCGCCAGCCATTCGAGAAGTCCGGCCCTCCCAAAGAGAAAATCGGCCTAGAGGTTGAACTCGCCGCCGTTGATCCGAAAACCGGCCTCTCCATGGGATATGAAGGTCCCCGTGGAATCGGCGCCCTCCTCACCCAGCTCTGCTCCCTCCTGAATGGCAAGCCGACCCTAGAAAATGGAAAGATAATTGGTGTCGACGGTCCCAACGGCCTCACCATAACCATCGAGCCCGGGGGCGCGATTGAGTATTCCTCTCCGCCCCACGATTCCCTTAAAGAGTGTGGCGAGATATTGCGTTCGACTCTCACAAGCTTCGCCAAAGTCGCCGCCGGTAAAGACGTCGCCATCCTCGCAACCGGCGGAATGCCCTTCAATAAATTGAGTGAAGCCAACTGGATGCCAAAGTCGCGCTACAGCATCATGAGAAACTACTTCTCCAGCCTCGGGGAACCAGGCTCCCTCGCTCATCGCATGATGACCCAAACCCTCAGCGTTCAAGCCAGCTACGACTATCACAGCTTCCAAGATATCACCGCGAAGTTCCCCGCAATGGTTATGGCGGCGCCTATCGCCACCGCGCTCTTCGCCAACTCCCCCCTCGAAGAAGGCAAGCTCACCGGTGGCCTGTCCCGGCGCGGACAGATTTGGCTCAAAACCGACCCTGATCGCTGCGGATTCGTGACACCAGCGCTCAACCCAAATATGAGCATCGAGGACTATATTGATTGGGCCATGAAGGTCCCTATGATCTTCCGAGTGATCGATGGCGTCTATCACCCAATGCTAGGGAAGCCTTTTATCGAGGTCCTCACCGAGGGTTTCGCCGATGGCAGCCAAGCGACAATACAAGATTGGAACAACCATCTCTCCGGGCTCTTCACCGACGCACGCCTCAAGAACGTCATTGAGATGCGCTCGGTCGACGGACAGAACTTTGAAGACATCATGTCCGTTCCTGCCTTCTGGACTGGCCTTGTCTACAGCGCAAAAAACATTCAGAGAATCAAGAATCGCCTCGGAACGCTCTCCGTCGAACAACATCAGGCCGGACTCGAAGACCTCGTTGTTCACGGACTTTCTGCCAAATATGGCGACGAGACAGTCCTTGATATCGCTCGTGACCTCGTCGCTTGGGCCAAAGAAGGCCTTCAGGAGCGCATTGACCACGGCAAGGAAGACGCTGAAGCATTGACCGAGCTGCGCGGGCTTGAGACCATTGTCGAATGTGGTGAGAGCCGAGCGAAGCAACTCAGCACGCTTTGGACGAGTGAGCTAAAAGAATCGCCAGAGCTCTTCGTCGAGCGCTTTCGCATTCCTCACTGACTCTTTCCTCCGCGCCAAACAACCGAGGTCACTTTGACCGAGAAAAAAGCCCGAATGCTAAAGAGCCTCACCTTTGTTCTTGGGCTCGGGATTTGGTTTGGGCTGATGGTCGGTCACGCCTTGGGCGGTCAAATGGCCGCCTGGGGCTTCCAAAACTACGGCCGCGCAACCGTTGAGCCGGTCTTTATATCCTTCGTCGCAATCAGCTTTGTTGTCGGCGTCCTCTGGACTCTCATCCGGGTGAGAGGCCGATTCCTAAAACTTGAAACCGAGCAGCGCCCAAAGTTCAAAAAGGACTTGGGCCATTGGTTTCTCCAAACTCTGCTCTGGGCGGGAGCGGCGCTCCTAGTCGAGAGAGCCCTGGTGATCCTGCACACCGAACTCTTTCACTATTTCCAATATGGAATCATCGCCTTCGTCCTCTATGGCGCCATCCGAAACCCAGGCGCTGTTCTTCTCATGGGCACCCTACTTGGGATGGGAGACGAGTACTATCAGTTCCACGTCTACTACGGAGAAATGAGCAACATCTTCTACGACTGGAACGATTGCCTTCTCAATCTCATCGGCAGCGCCGGAGGAGTACTTTTGGGCCTGCTCTTCTTCGCGCCCCCTGAAAACAAAGGAGTAAGCCGCCCAGTGTTACTCGCGTGCGCCCTGGGACCACTCGGCGGTGCGCTGCTCTTCGAAAGTCCCTGGAGGCCTTTTTGGAAAGTCGTGGTCCTCGGCGGCGACAGAATACGTCGCTACCACGAAACGGCGTTCGGCGAAGGCATGATCATGCTCTCAACAGCGCTGGCCTTCTTTGCCCTCTTGCTCTCGTCCCCGTCCAAGCTACGCTTCAGTCTGGCGCTGGGCGCGGCGGGACTGTCCATCGGCATCGTTGGGCTGAGTTTTCATCTTGCCCCACGAGAGCTCGACCCGCCGACTCCTATCACCTTTGTGTCGCGTTGCCAGGAGACCATGACCATTGATGGCCGCCTCAATGAAGCAGCCTGGTCTCGGGCCTTTCCGACTAGGATGCTAGTCAACCGTGAAAACAAAAAGCTCCCGTCCGCCACCGAAGTAAAATTGCTTTGGGACGACGAGGCCCTGTACATCGCCTTTATCGTTCCCGACGGAGACATTTTGGGCTCCCCCAAGCAACGCGACGATCCAACTTTACCGGAGGGCGAAGTTGTCGAAGTCTTTCTCGACCCCACCGGCCGAGGCAAAGAGTATCTTGAGATCGAGGTCAATCCCTGCAACACCGTCTACGACTTGCTGGTTCGCACTCAGGTTCCTATTCCAGGACAGCCTTATAGCTGGTTCAAAGGCGACCCTTCTTGGAACGCCACAAACATGAAAACCGCAGTCACCGTCGACGGCACTCTGAGCACAAAAAAAGGGAGCTGGGATACCGACAAGCGCTGGGTCACAGAGATAAAGATCGCCTTCTCTGATTTGCCCCCGGGCCTATCCAAGCCGAACGCCGGCTCGCGGTGGCGCGCCAATTTCTTCCGAGTGAACCGACCACGGCAGAGCGAAGCCGAGTATTCTTGTTGGTCTCCAAGTATGAGTCTTTCCTTTCATCAAAGTAAGCGTTTCGGGACCCTCGTCTTCTC
>JARGOJ010000239.1 GCA_029210225.1 Planctomycetota bacterium | reverse complement strand
ATCACAGCTGGGACGGAATCCCTGGAAATTTCCAGGAGCAGCTCTCAAGCACCAGCCTCATCTACGACGACGTCAGCGCCGAGAGCCTCGCCCGGAAGAAGAAATACGGCGCGGCGGACGCTCTTAAAGCTTTGAGTTCTTTGGTCGAGAAGAATCCTGGGGACGGGGTCTTAGCGAGAGACGTTGGCTATTCCGCAATGGAGTGGGGACTCTCCGATCAGGCTTATCACTTATTCCGCCGAGTTGCGAAGGCGCGTCCTTTCGAACCTCAGAGTTACCGGGCTATGGCTCAGTGTTTAGCGGGTATGAATCGCAATGACTTAGCGATTGCTTATTACGAAATGGCGCTCGCTGGTCAGTGGGATTCTCGCTTTGGCGCCTTCCGCCGCATTGTTGGCCTGGATTATCTTCGCTTCCTCAATGAGATTAAGCGTGGACGGCGAAAGACAAAGTTAGGTACTTATGTCGAGGCTCGTCAGCAAAATGTGGCGAAGGAGTTTGGTGTCGGTGAGGCAGGTATGCTCGTCACAATTACCTGGAACACCGACAACACCGACGTTGATCTTCACGTCAAAGAGCCTGATGGTGAGCTTTGCTTCTACAGCAATAACAAGACTGACAATGGAAGCTTGACTCAGGATGTGACTCAGGGATATGGCCCCGAGATGTATCTCTCCAAGAATCCTGAGAGGGGAGTCTTTAAGATTTCGGCCAAATACTATTCCTCAAATAGAAACCGCGCTGGAACTCGCACCAAGGTTTACGCGACGATCTATCGCAATTGGGGAACAGATAAAGAAGAGGTCTTTAGCAAGGTCATTACTTTGAAAGATGGCAAGGAAATGCATGACGTCGCGTTCATTCGCGTCAATTAAAACTCTAATAAGAGTGAATGCAAAAAGGGCGCGCTGTTCATTCAGCGCGCCCTTGTCATTTCGGCAGTCTCTTTTAGGGCTTAGTGCGTCTTTGCCTTAATAACTTGGCAGCGATTCAGCAAAGCTATTCTTGGCTCGGAGCTTCTTTGAGTGTCGTTGCTTTAGTTTCTGTCGTCTCGGCTTTAGTTTCTGTCGTCTCGGCTTTAGTCTTTGCCGGGGTCTCTCCTGAGCTCTCGGGAATCTCTTCGGGAGTTACATCCACGGCGCTCGTCACATCGGCAGGGACTTGGACGGCGCGAACTTTGGCGGATGCTTTTCGCTCTATTTCAATCTCTTTGATGAGTTCTTCCAGCGTCTTCCCTTCACCGTAGGGGTTTCGTTCGGCGATGGGAACTGGGTTTGAGAGATCGAGCTTGGGGCTCTCCAGTTCGAATTTTTCGGCTTTCACGACGAAGAGGGGTTTCTTTTTCATTTCAGCGACGGCGAGAGAGTGCTTGGCGACTCTATCGAAGCAATTGAGGAAGTTATTGAAGTAAATGCCTTGTAGGGGATCGAATTGCTTATCAAGGACGCGTCGTTGAAAGCTCTCTCGAATGGCAATGGACTCTGAGTAGTAGAGCTCTTGTTCTTTTGAGAGGGCTTCGAGTGCGCTTTCAGTTTTAGAGGACAGTGGCTTGAGAGATCGGGCGACGAGTTTAAGAATGCGATCGGCGGATTTGTAGAGGACCACAAGGCGCCGTACGTCGTCGTTGTCGAACCAGATATCTCGGGCAATTTTTTGGTCAATCAATTGACTGAGGGTTTCGATGTGATCCCCAGTTCTCTTGAAGCTACGCATGCATGAGCCGAGGTATTGAACGAGGAGGGATTGACGTTCGGAGAGTTCTCTTTCGGCGAGTCCGAGGAGATAGTGATTGACGCTCTGGTTGAGGACGTCAAGGGCTTCTTGCATTTTCCGAACAGAGAGTAGGTCTTTGGTGTCGACGGCGAGGAGTGACTTCATCGAGATTTCGAGCATGGTTCGGTTCATGCGTGAGACGCGGCGAATTTCTTTAATGACGGCGACGAGAGCCATTTCTGGAGTATCGAGGAGGCTATCGTCGAGAAAGCTCTTTTGCATTCCATCCTTTTTGAACGGACCGATTTTCTTGATGAAGCGAGCGTATGTTCTGGAGAAGGGCAAGATGAGAAGGGCGGCGCTGACCTGGATGACGGTGTTTGCGTTGGCGGCTTGGCGAATGAGGTCTCCGCCGAGCATGGGCATGGTGTATTTATAGAGTTCAAAGAGAATACAGGCGAGAACCGTGCTGAATACATTAAAGACAAAGTGGGCGAGGGCCATACGTTTGGCGCGGAAGTTTCCTCCGAGGGAGCCGAGGGCGGCGGTGACGCAGGTGCCGATGTGTGCGCCGAGGAGACAGGGGAAGAGGTCGTCGAAGGACGTGAAGAGGTTCTGAGTGCAGAGCGTGAAGCATATGGCGAGGGTGGCGCCGCTGCTTTGAATAATGGATGTGAAGAGGCTCCAGAAGAGGATGCCTATGATGAGTCCGGTGATTGTGGCGCCGCTAATCCATTGAATGGAGTTTTCGAGGGCTCCCGATTGATTGAGCGATTGAACATCTTTGAGGGGTGAGATGGCGCTGGACATGAGGCTCATGCCAAGAAACAGAAGGCCGAATCCGAGGAAAGCGCGGCCGCTTTGGACGAGGATTTCTCGTTTGAATATTTTGCTTGAGAGGAGGCCAAGAGCGATGGCGAGGTAGCAGAACTTGCCAATTTTGAAAGAGATCAATTGCATGGAGAGCGTGGTGCCGATGTTGGCGCCAAGCATGAAGGGGATGGATCGGGTGAAGGTCATGAGCCCGGCGCTGAGAAAGCCAACGATCATGACAGTGGCGGCGCTGGAGTGAACGAGAAAAGAGAGGCTTGTTCCGGCGAAGAGGCCGTTCCAACGATTTTCGGTGACCCGTTGCAGGAGGCCGCGAAGCTTCGAGCCGGCTCCCTTTTGTAAGGCTTGGCTCATGAGTTCCATCGCGTAGATGAAGAGTCCAAGTCCACCAAGGAGTTTGGTCAGTGCAAAGAAAAAATCATTCAAGAGGCAACAGCCACTCCCTCCTGGTGATAGGGTCACCAGCGCCCGTTTTACAAGCCTTTACCTCAAATTTATCATACCTTAATAATAGCAAAGCCGTCGTCTTTTACACCACTTTAAGATTTGTAAAGGAAAATAATTAAATAGATTGGGAGTTTTCTTGCTCTGGGGACTCTAAGAGGGTAAGATTTCTCTTTCCGCTTATTTTAGATAAAAAATAAGCCAAGAATATCGAGTCATTCCTTATTGGAGACATTCTCTCTCCAATTGGTAATCGCCCGTCTCAAATCCTCGTCCTATCTATTCAATTGGAGAAGGGAGATATCCTCAATATGGATATTCAGCGTTGGGATCGTGCCAAAGAAAAAGTTGGCAATACCTTCGAGTTGACAGTACTTATTCAAAAGCGTGTCCGCGAGCTCATCCGTGACCGCCAAAGACCTCTCGTCGATTTCGAACATCGCAACCCCATACAAGTTGCCCTCGAAGAAATCCTCCAAGATAAAATTTACCTTGCCCCACCCACTCACGCCGACGAGAGCAACTCTCCTCCGAAGCAACCTCACGAGATCGCAGCTGCGGCAGCCGCGGCCGCTGCAGCCGAGAGCGCGGAGCAACAACCCTCTGTCTCTCCTCTCGCAGCCGACCCAACCGCAGCACCCGCTGTGCTCGACAGCGAAGACCTCGACGTCGACGAAGGTCCCGTCATGAGCGCCCTCGACTAAGAGACAAGACCAATACAACAAGAAAAGCTGAGCCCATCAAAAGGCTCGGCTTTTTTTATGCCCCGACACAATCAACGAAGATAGAAAACTCTTCAATCATTAAAAGACTGAACGAAAAATAGGGACCGACCTACAATGGTCTGTCCCTATCATCAGAGAAGTAACATACTCAAAAAGACTGCGCGAATAGCACAAGCTTCACGAGTTTCTCACTTACGCTTGAGTTTATGCACAGTGTGCTTCTTCAAACGTGGAGAATACTTCTTAAGACCTGATTTCAGTTTCTCTGGAATCCCGCCCTGAAGGTTGACTTGAGTTCTATAATTCAAGTCACCAGTCTCAGAACAACGAAGCCAAACGTACTGACGGCCTTTGCCTTTTTTTGCCATGACCCAATACCTCTACGTATCCGTGAATCTCCCCGCCCCTTTGTCAAAATACAAAGCCAGGCAGTGAAGAGCCCCAAAGCTTAGTGATTGACCTCTTTAATGTCAACACCCGAGCCACTATGGAAATTTCTATAAAGCCGCAAGGTGTTCCGTAAACACATAGCCACCGTCACCGGACCCACCCTCGGCACATAAATTCTCGCCTTCTCCTTCACCGCTTTCTCGAAGTTCCGGATCGTGGCGAAATTCAAACAAACCGTAGAATCATTGATCTCCGAGGCCTTCACGCAGTCAAAGGCCTTCGACGGAACACCCGTGATCACCACGTCCGACTCCGCCAATGCATCCCCCCGCTTTATCTCAAGCTCACTCAGAGAATTTCCCTCAAAAAGAATAGGACCATCCACATCAAAGGAATAAACACGCGCCCCATCATTCGACATCATTGATGCCAACGGACGCCCCACCACCTCGCTCCGATTAAAAACCGTTATGACCTTACCCGCGAGCGGCTTCGCCTGCGACTTATCCATCACCCCGCAAGCATCCAACATCTTCATTATGGCCAAGGGCGTACAAGGCAGAATAGACTTCTGACACGGATCATCATTCACATAGCGCACATTCTTATAGAGCCGCCGGATCCAAAAGGAATTCAAACCCTCCACGTCTTTGCGACGGTCAATCAGGTCCTTCAAATAGGCGTCCTGGCCCGTTCCGAAAATGGGGTAGTAAATCAATATCCCATGAAGCTCCGGGTCGACGTTCGCCTCACGGACCGCCGCCTCAAGCTCCAAGCGAGGCACTGTCCGCAGCTCAAAGTCAATCCCCACGTCCTCACAACCACGACGGGTGTAATCGGCATAAGTATGAGACGGCGTCCCAGAACTATCCGATAGAAAGCCAACCAACTTCAGAGTCCGATCGAGCCCCTCAACCCCACTCCGAACCTCAGCCCGATAACGCTTCGCAACCTCCCCCGGCTTCACTTTTGTCACCACAAGAACCTCACTCTTCCGTCTTCTCATCATCGAAGAGACCCCGGGCATCCCGACGCTCACGACCTGTGAAATGCAGAAACAGCTCTTCCAAATTCGCGCCCTCGCGCTCCGCCTTTTCCTGAAGCTCAGCCAAGGTCCCCAAGGCGACAATCTCACCCTTATCAAGCACCCCAAAACGATCGCAGCGCTGCTCAATCTCCGGCAAGACATGACTCGTCAAAATCAAAGCCCGGCCTTGCCTCTTTAACTCCGTCAAGATCTCCGAAAACCGCAAGGCGCCATCCGGATCGAGACCGGAAGTCGGCTCATCAAAGAGCAAAGCCGGAGGATCACCAAGCAAAGCGCAAGCAATCGCTGTCTTGCGGCGCATACCCTTAGAATACGTCCCCACAGGGCGCTCACGGGCCTCATCGAGCTCTAAGAAGTCCAGAAATCGCGACGCCTGCTTCAAAGCCTCACCGCGCTCCAAGCCCCGTAACTCCGCGACCATCTCCAAATGTTCCAAAGCCGTCAATTCACTATAAAGAACCGACTCCTCAGGCAAATAACCAAGGCTTCGACGTGATTGAACGGGGTCCTCCGCGACGAGCTTATCCGCCACCTTGACCGAGCCCTCGTCAGGGCGTAAGAAGCCCATGAGTATCTTCGCCAAGGTCGACTTCCCCGCGCCGTTCAAACCAACCAAGCCAAAGACCTCGCCCCCCTTCACAGAGAACGAAACCCCCTTCAAAGCCTCAAAGTCACCATAAGACTTCTTAATTCCTTCAATTTCAATCATGATGGCTCCGCCCCTCCCTCAATCTCAGCAAACTCATAAAGGCGCGCCGCCTGCAAACTCGCAGATCCCTGAATAAATGGATAA
The DNA here is from genome assembly GCA_029210225.1 of Planctomycetota bacterium. Lineage (GTDB taxonomy): Bacteria > Planctomycetota > J058 > J058 > JARGOJ01 > JARGOJ01. Next base: position 4,506 of record JARGOJ010000239.1, on the reverse strand, counting down.
ACCAGTAATAAAGCCCAGTGAATATTCACAATGAAGGCCATGAACATACCCAGCATCCCCATAATTATTGGGAAAGCCATACCCTCGGCCCCAGAGCGATCAGCCTCCGCTTTCATGCCCATCACGGCTCCGTAATGACAAAGGCAGGCCATCAAACCAAAGCCCTTAACAGCGAGGACCAAGGTCAATTCATTGATGTTTGCTCGGCTATGACTCCAAACAAAATAAATGATCGCCACTCCATAAGGCACCGACAACAAAAAGGCCAGGGACGTCCGCGACCATAAGACCTGCCTCCCCGTCAGCGGCTGGGCCTTCTCAAAAATCAATTGTCGACGACGATGTTGAGGAAAGTCAGCTCCACACAAAAACGAGGTCGCCGACACTAAAACCACAAAAACCAACAGCGTCATAAACTCCATGAAGAAGATGTTCATGGAGTCGTCCGCCAGCAAACCTCGATAAACCATAGGCAGCAAACAGAGCATCCCAAGCACTAACAAGCCTCGGTAAAAACTGCCCCGCACCAATAAGTAAAAGTCTCGCCGCAATAAGCCACGAACAGGACCAGGGAAGAACTCAACCACATAAGTCGGCCAGGTCCCACCAATTCCCGGGCGCCCCCGAGGAAAACCAACGGCCCGATCTCGTAGGTCATCAAAGCCCACCTGAGCCCAAACAAAACCAATCACAGGACTCAGCAAGGCCCAAAGCACCGAGAGCAAGACGCCCGAAGAGTCCGGCGCCACAATCAAGAGCGCCTGACTGCCCCCCGGCAGATATCCCAGAGGCAACTCTTCCACAGACATTCCGCCGCCCTGCCCCAAAACATAAAGCAACGGCAACGCAAAGGGCGCCGATAACACAACGAGTCCGAGGGCTCCCAAAACTCCGCGCCCCGCCATCCTTTGCAAACAAGGCGCTAAGGTCAACGCGAGCCCGAGAATCATAAATATCAAACTGGCGAACGCTCCAAGAGCCGGAGCGACGGGGAAGGCTTCTTCACAACCCTGATAAAGACCCATTAAGAAGGCGCCAGAGAACAAGGATAGAATGAGTAAGGCGATCAATGCCTCGACGCCACGCCAAAGCACGAAGGCGCTGGTCGCAACCGGCTGGGCCAAAAGGATCGTCAACTCCCGAGCTTGATAGAGGCTCTGCCTTAAGGCCCAGGCAAAGGCTAGAACCATGGCCAGGGACGCGCTCGCCAACATGAGCGGAAGAGTCTGAGATAGATACGCGGCGCTCTTCTCCGCACGAAACAAGGCTCCCCCCATGCTCTCTCCGCCATAAAACAATATGACGCAAAAGACCACGAGGCTCACGACGCTAAGTCCATTCCCATAACGCTTCTTTAGAAGTCGCCCTCGGGCCCGAGCCAAGGCCACGAACGATGCTCTCATGAACACTCCGCATTTCTCATCTAAGTCTTTGGGGGGCGTATTCTATAGAGAGAGGGCGAGTCCTGCACAGAGCAATAAATAGGGGATAAAGAGCCAAAAACGATCCCGAGATAACAACCAACGCAGCAAAGCTATCGAAGCCAGCCCCGTCAACAACGCCGCAATAAAGCCAACAATCAATGGTAAGGGTTGGACCTGAGTCAGCTTGACGATGTCCTTTCCCTCCACAACAACAGCCCCGAGAATGGCTGGAATCGAGAGCAAAAATGCATAGTCAAAGGCCAAATTTGTTGTCCCGCCTCGAAGCATCCCCCCCACAATCGTCGATCCCGACCGTGAAACCCCCGGCATAATCGCGATCAATTGCAAAAAACCGATCACCAAGCTATCAACAATGGAAAACTCACCTTTTTTGCCCTCATTTTCATCCTTAGCGTCTTCTCCGCCATCCGCTGCGGGCTCCTGAGAAGCCTTTGCAGAGCGTCTCTGAAGCCAGGTCATGAGAGAGAGTAAGAACGCCGTGAAGAGAAAGCCACCGGCCAGGAGCGCGGGCTCTTCCCGGGCCAAAGACACCACGTCTTTTAACTTGCGGCCGCCGCCAACAGGAATCAGCGCCAAGCCGAGGAAGCTCGTTGACAGACCAAGCAAGAGAATGCTCCGACGATCCTCTTTCAGAACCTTCCAAAGCGCTCCGCGAAAAGCAATGCAGACCGCTAAGAGCGTCGCCAGATGTAGGACAACGTCGAAGGCGATATCCTCCGAGAAGTTCTCCCCACCTCTTAATTTACGAATGAGCACCAAGTGTCCGCTTGATGACACTGGTAAGAACTCGGTCACACCTTGAATGACGCCAAGAATAATCGCATCGAGAAGAGTCATAAGTCGTCGTCGCCTCCGTCTATTTCCTTTTTTCGGATAGCGGCGGCTCTTCTCTTTGATGGGAAAGCCAAGTCACAACAAGGCGATTGGATGGCGCTTAGCGACGGCGTTTTTTATAGCGCTCAGACCGGGCCTTACGCTCCGCATCGAGCTTAATCAGGCGTTCGATATAGCCGATTTGATATTGGTAGCGATTCGAGCGCCTCGTGAACATCGTCGCCTCTTTATAAGCAGCGATCGCTTCTTGATAACGCTTTTCCTTCTTGTGCTTCTCGGCGCGGGCTCGGGCGTCTTGCTCATGAGCGTAATCCCAATCATATCGCTTGACCGTGCCACCGGCATCTCGAAGGTTCTTGTATGCCCGCACTAACGCCGCGTAGTCATATCGATATTTCGCCTGCTGCGCCTCCGCCTTGTACCTCATGACCGACAGGTCTTTCATATGCTGTGAAACATTCGCGCCGAGTTTTTGAGCCGTCTTATAGTGGGCAATAGCTGCGTCGTAATCTTTACTCGCGAGGGCCTGCGCTGCCTGAATCAGAATCACATCCAGCTTCTCCGCCTTCCGAGAGACCTTCGCCAAGCGAATATCGACGTCAACCGCGCCATAAGCCACAGCGTCCTTCAACGCATCCCGCGCTTCAATCCACTGCTGATTTTTCTCGGCCATAGCGGCCCTCTCCAGGGCGGCTTGGCGACGACGAAGTATGGATTGAAGTATCTGACGGGCTTCTTGCTTGTTTCGGAGAAACTTATCGTTGGCCAAGAAGACTCGCAGCTGCTTCACTTTTTCAACAACGTCAAGATCACAAATCTCATCGAAGCGCTCATCCGCAGCCAAATCCCTCCGGGCATCGACCAACCTGACCTTGATATCCTCGTCCTTCACCCCTGGATAGGTCTGCTGGAATTCCTCAAAGGCCGCCACTTTCGCTGCAGGCTTTTCAAGACTCTCACCCAAAGTCTCATAGGCGAGATGGCCATCAATCTTCATTTTCAATTCTTCGCGAACACTCGCTGAGGTAAACCACGACACAGGTTGGAGCGAGTTTTCATAATCTTTGAGAGCCGTCTTCGGGTGTCCCTGATCCAACATCAACTGAGAACGGGTCAATAAATGCTCGGCCCGTCGTTGAAGCAAGAACACCATGAGAATGCAGAGCACAAATGCCACTCCGCCCCCGACAAGTAATTTCCCCTGAAAACTACGATTCGACTGACGAATGACCTCCCGCTCATACTGTTCTTTCAACTGCTTCAAAACTGAGTCGCTCGGCGAGAGGTTGAGAGCCCGCTCCATCCGACCCGCCGCGTCAGCAAAGTTCTTCGCTGTCGCATCGGCCGCCGCCTTGACCTTCAAGGTATCGATACGCGCAAAGAAGCGTTCACTCTCCTCCACAAACTCCAAAACTCTCGCGTCCTTAGGCATCAACGAAACCATATCGGTCGCTTGCCGTTGCCATTCCTCCTTCTGACCTTTCTTTAGCGCTTCCTCCGCTTGAATCAGCCGCTCATCCCGTTCCTTTAACTGCTTCTCAAGCTTTCGCAGCTCTTCATTGACCTCAGGATGAGAAGGGCACTTCTGCGCCGCCGCCAACAAGAAAGCCATAGCGTCGTCATAACGACCTTTCCCACAGCGGCTTCGAGCTTGCTCAAGATTGTCTTCCACCAATACCTGAAGGCTCTTCAACTGCGCCTTCAAATCGTCAACCCGCTCATCGCCCCCATAGGACAGCTCTAACTCACCGATTTTGGCTTGAACAAGATCGAAGCGGCCCTGCTCAAGGTGCGCCTCTGCGTCCTGAATTCCTCTCCCAACTTCATCGACGGGGAGAGTCACGAGAGGCTCAAAAACAGGACCAGTCACTTTTTTGGCGACAGGGATCTTTGGTTTTTCAGGCGCTTGCTGATATTGGTGGACTGGAATCGTTTGATTCATCAACGGCGCTTTGGCTGCCCGTCCAGACTTCGCTTTCCTCCGACGAAGCACCCGACTCTTCGGGCCTCCATCAAAACGTTTCGTCGGAGGTCTTTGGCTCCTCCCGTTTGCCGGATAGCGCTCACAAAGCGCTGCCAATTGAGCCACGACCTCATGGCTATCGGAGAGGCGCTGGTCACGATTCCGCACGAGTAAGGCCATGATGAAATCGCTGAGATCTCGACCAAGCTCTGGAGCCACAGCTTTCGGGGGACTAGGATCAACCGTAATTCGATGTCGCAAGAT
>JARGOJ010000238.1:8172-10455 GCA_029210225.1 Planctomycetota bacterium | reverse complement strand
GCCCCGGATATAAAGAGTATCGCGATTCCAAGAGACGTGTAGCCATAGTCTACAAATGAAATGGCGCCGACAAGCAGCGCGCAAAGAATGGCCAGACCGATGAGTATGAAGACGACCGGGAAGACCTTCATGAAAAACCTCAGAACGGGTTTGTGGGATTTGAAGAACCGGAGGAGAGCCGGATTTTAGCCGTGAGAAGATTGATTGAGACAGCGTCTTTTTAACAAATAAATTAGGGAACGCTGGAGTCATGACCCGGTCGAAAAGTCGAAAGGTTCCAGTCGTGCTTTGACCCGGAACCTTTCGACTTTTGCATAAACGGTCAATCAATTAAAGAGTGCTCCGATCCAGCGGCACGTAAGTGACTGGGTTGTCGGCAGCCCGGTGGTAGACGAAGGCCTGGTTTGGCGCGCCGACGTCCATGAGGGTTCTGGTGTATTGAAATTGGGAGAGTTGAGACATAAGGGAATTGTGAACGGCCGCTTTCATTTGGCGATGGCGGTTACGAATACCCTGACTCTTAATCTCTAAGGAGACCTCAAAGGCTGTGAACATTCGCCCTCCAAGAAGCCACTGCTTGATGACTCGGTCGACTTTTGCGCACACAACGGGACTTGTAGACATAGGAGAATCCTTTCAAACGCTGATCTATATTGAGAATTCACAGAGGTAGCGAATTTGGTTTTGTTGGGCCTTGAAGACAATGAACTCGTTGTTCTGCACGCCGGAGGCTCCGGACTTTCCATAGATGCTCTGATATCCCTTGGGTGGGCCGGTGTATCCGCCCCAGGACGGCGCAACATAGGGAGCGCCGAGCACCACGTCGCAGGCGAACATGAAGGCGCTGCGACCCTTGACGGATCCATTCCCCCCGGCGTAGTAAGAGCTTTGGAGGCTGGTGTAACCGGCGGATTTTTTCCAGTCGTCGGCGAAGTAGATCCCAGGTCCGAACATCGCCCCGGTAATGACAACTCCGACGAGCTGTTTAGGGAGTCGGAGCGCTTCCCGAAGAATGCCGGAGACGTTGACGCTGCGCGTGCCGTGGAAGAGGAGCGCGGTGTTGCTCTTTTGATAACGACTTTGTTCGGCGCTGCTTAAGTCTTTGCGGGGCTTCTGAAAGAGCGGGCGATGCTTAATCTTCGGGGTCTCTTTGATGATTTGCTCCTGACTCTTGGCGATTTTGCCTTTGTCGTCGAAGCGCTCGACTCGCCATAAGTTCTTTATCTTCATTGTTCCCAGGTAGCCGTGGCGGTTGTTTGAGGCCTTGGGCCACCATTGATAGAGGTATTTTCCAGTTTCACTCTTTGGTGAGATCCACTCCATGTGGAGGTTCATGCCCTCGAAGGGGTCGAAGTCGTGCTCTTGTTCCTGATCGATGTCCGTGGCGTAGAGGGCCGACTCGAATGCGTCCAGGTCGTTTTGCCAGGAGAAGATGTTGTCGGAGGATAAGATCCACGTTGAATCAGAAGCTCCCACAGGTTTCCTCTTGGGAATTCGGCTAAACATGAGTGAACTCAGTTGGCGCAGCTCTTTGTCTCGAAGCTGTTTGTTGAGGTTCTCTCCGACTTTTCCAACGCGCTTTTGCGCCTCAAGGAGAATTTGCCGGCCTTCGTCAATCGCCACCTGCGTTGGCAAACTATCATCCGCCATCGCTCCTCTCGTATAAGCGACGGTCGCACGGGTCAGGTCTCGCATGAGGGCGGTTGTTTGGGGATCGGCCTTGTTGATCTTCTTCTTTCGTCCGGACTTTGGCTTCTTGACAATTTTCTCAGCTTTCGCGCCTTCATTAATCTTAATGCTCCGAGCGTCCGGGAGTCCTGTGCTTCGCGTTGCTTGGGGACGAACGAGGTAGCAGTCTTTGCCTTTTTTAGCCCGGAGAGTTCGAATACCAGCGAGGGTGACCCATTCTCCGCGCTTGTCGTTCTTCGAGTGCATTTGTTTGGTGAATTCGGCGACAGCGTGGGCTTCGTCGCGACAGCCGATAAATTGAAAATTGGGACTGACGGCTCCGGTGCGACCCCATTCAAAGTAGGCGTACCAGTTGTCCGAGGCCATGTGTTGCACAACGGCGCCGTGATAGTATTTGTTGCTGTCCTTCCCATCTTGAGTGAAGCAGCCCAAGTCGCAAATCCGGGCGTGATTGAACTCGCCGTCTTTCGTCACTGGAGGTCCAAAACACTGAAATTCGCTCGGAGAGGAGCTCTCTGGGTAATTTCGAATGCCCCGTTTTCCGATTTGAACGGCCACTTTCTTCTTTTTGACGGTCGTTTGGGTCGTTTTGTG
>JARGOJ010000238.1:339-8162 GCA_029210225.1 Planctomycetota bacterium | reverse complement strand
GGTCTTTACCGCGCTCTTGGGCTTTTTTGGAGCTGGGGATGGCTTCTTAACCTGATTTTTAGTGCTTTTCTTGGCTGGAACCGTTGATTTAGTGGTCTTTGTGGCGGTTTTTCCGCCCTTTTTGGTCACGGTTGCCTTTGGGGCGGTCTTTTTGGTGCTGTTGCCCTTCACAGAACGCTTTCGCGGGCTCTTTGTGCCGACTGTTGCTTTGCCTTTTGCCGTTTTGACCATGCTCCGGTGCTCCTGGAGTCTATGACTCCCTCAAATCCTTGAAAACAATGACCTTGTCTCGGTTCTTGTCCCGTTCTACGGCGCTGTTAGACGAGGCTATAGGTTCTCCGGCCTAAATAAAGTTCGGTAAATTTTAGGTTTTTGGGAGAGAGGCTTTGCGTGGAGGTTCAGGCCTTTTGTCGCTGGTCTTTAGAGGACCGGAGAGGCAAGGGACGCCTCGGACATCTATTTATTGAGAACTTTGCTGAGCGTCTTCGTGAAGTTCTCAAGGTCCTTGGCGCTGGTTTCTGGCCCAAAAGAGATCCTGAGGGCGCTCCGGGCCTCATCTTCGCTTCGTCCCATGGCTAAGAGGACATGAGAGGGGAGCAAGCTCCCGGAGGTGCAGGCGGAGCCTGAGCTCACGTGAAATCCGTGAAGATCGAGGACCGTGATGAGCTTCTCAGAGGTCCAGCCTGGAACGATGATATTGGTGGTCTGGGGCAGGCGAGGCGCGGTTTTGCCGTTGATCTTGATGCTTGGGCACGCCGCCAGCAGGTCGCTCTCAAAGCGATCCCGTTGGGCCTTGAGTTGCTCTCGGTCGCAGAGTTTTCCCAGGCGAACGAGTCGGGCGGCGCGGCCGAGGGTTGAGATGGCGGCGGTGTCTTCCGTTCCGGCGCGACGACCTCGTTCTTGGCTTCCGCCATAGAGAAGCGCTTTAAGAGCGAAGCCGGGCCTTGTCATGAGGGCGGCAGCGCCTTTCGGAGCCCGCATTTTGTGAGAGCTGACGACCATGGCGTCGGCGCAGAGATCTTCGAGATCTAAGCGCGCAGCGCCTTGCACGGCGTCGACGAGGAAAGTGACGGTCTCGGGGAGGAGGACCTTAATCTCTTTGAGAGCTTGAATTGTTCCGACTTCGTTGTTGGCGGCCATGACGATGCAAAGCCGGGCCTTATCAGTGAGGACGTGCTCCAGTTCTTCGAGTTTGATCCGGCCATTCTTGTCGACGGGGATCTTCGTGGCGGTGATGCCTTTGCTCTGGGCTCAGAATTTTACTGTCTCGGTGACGGCCTTGTGCTCTGTGGCACCAAAGAGGATTTGGTCCTCAGCTTGCCAATCAAAGGCTCTCTGAATGAAGAGGTTGAGGGCTTCGGTGCCTGAGCTACAAAAAGTGACGTCGCCGATATCAAAGGCGAAGGTCTCAGCGAGCTCTTCTCGGGCTTCTTCAATAAGGGCTCGGGCTTGTCGACCGGCTCCGTGAGGGCTGCCAGGGTTGGCTTGGTGGGACTTCAGGACCTCGCAATAGTGATCGAGGAGTCGAGAGTCGATCAAGTTGGAGGCATTGTGGTCCAAGTAGACAGTCATTCTGAGCCACCTAAAAAAAATTCAATGGAACGATGGGAACGGTCGATACGTCAAAGGTAATGAGTCGACCTTCATGGGTCGGCTTTAAGAACTGATAAACGTTTTTAAGACCTATTTTTCAAGGGTGACTGTCATGAATCAAAACTCCATTGATCCAAGGGAGCTCCGACAACAGTTCATTGAGCTGATGAGGCTTCAATTCAAAGATGTCCTCTCGGATGTCAATTTCCAAACAAAGTCAAAGTAGTCTCAACTCATTGTTGATCGACCTCTTTCGTTCTTTGCGCTGATTAGAAAACCTCCCTCAATTTGGCGTGACGCTGATATTGTGAAGTGGGGAGGGCGGCATGCTTCGAGTTCAAGCCCGCAGCACGACAAGCATTCAATGTCCTTACTGTCACAGCAATCTTCGCGACGAAGCTTGTGAAACTTGCTCTCGCTGCCAGACCCAAAGCCATAGAGATTGCCTCGGAATTCACGGGGCTTGCCCGGTTTTTGGCTGTCATGCCAAACAGAAAATAATCATCGACTTTGCCCAGCGAACGCGTGAATTAGACGAAGAAGCGGCACATCGCCTGTTCTACTCCCGTTGGACTCTTGCCGCTCTAGGCTTTATATTCTGCTTTGTCGCTATGAATGCGACCCCGGCGTTCAAAAAAATGTTCGACGAAATCGAACCGAATCTCTCTCTCTTCTCAAGAACCGTCACAACTCTCTTTGGAACTTGGAATGGCTGGAGCAGTGTCCTTGTGACCGTCTTGCTGCTTGCTTTGAATCGCAGCCTGGGGCGCTGCTTTCCAGGCCTTCAAGAGCATCTAAACAACTTGTTCTCATTGTTGTTTTTAATATTTCTACCTTGCCTACTGATCTATGCCTTGTTTTCACCCCTGCTAACACCAGTGCACTACTATGTAAAATAGATAAAAATGACAGAGCAGTCGGTCGGTCAATTACCTTGGAATCTGAGGATCTCCAGGGCGCCGCTGGCTTGGATCTTTTTTGAGGCATTGAATAAGCAAATCCCTCGCGCCTTTTCTGTTCCTGTGATAATTCCATCGAGCCAAGCGTGCGAGGTCTTTCAATTGCCCTGCGCTCGGTTTCTTTATCTCCGCATAGTGATCAATGATTTGCTTGGAAGCCCAATCTGAGCCCAGGAGGGCTGAGCGACGAAACCAGGCCATGGCATATTTTTGATTTCTATTAATAACGGAGCGGGCTCCGCGAAAATAGAAAGCCATGTCTGAGGCCCCCTTCATGCCACCCAATTCACCCGCTCTTCGCATAAGAGAAAAGGCCTTATAACCATCTTGAAAATAGCCGTTGCTGCCATCTCTATGGTATCGGCTTATCTGATGAATCCGCCCCGGATGTCCCATCTCCGCGAGCTTATCCCGCAGTTCGCGGCATTGAGAATCGTTCTTCGCTGTGGCCGCCCAGCGCAAGGCCTGACTGTGGGGTAATAGCGATTTAGGAAAGGCTTTCACCAAGTCTTTGTATGCCTGAGAGAGCTGCGACCGGACCTCTTGCTGATTGAGATAGGCGACGGAATTAGTGCTCCGGTAAGCCCGCTCGAGATGAAAGTCGAAGATCAGCAGCTTCCATCGCTGGTCTTTCTTCATATTTTTCTCTGCAATTCCAATGACTTTCGCTGCTTCTTCCCAGCTTCCCCCCCACTTCGGAAAGCTCGCTGACAGGCTCCTCGCATAAGCGTCCAATAAGACCGGGTTCTTCTCGATGACCTTTTGTAGCAATTGAAAGTGAGGTCGTCCCTGGCTTAGACCTTTATGAACGGTGATGCGCAATGAATGGGCTTCGGGGCAGTCTGGGTCGAGGGTCGCGGCTTTCTCCAGGTCGCTTTTGGCCTGGAGTAATCGCTCGTGAAAGACTTTGAACGCGTCGTTTGAGACAGTGTTGGCGAAACCCGTTCCGCGCGCAGCCCAGGCGTAGTCAATTCCTGCCCGACCACGAAACAGAAAGGCCATCGCCGATTTCGGTTGAGCTTTGCACCAGGTGTTGAATTGACCAGGCCAGTAGACCTCTTCTAACACACGAACCATGAAACGATTCAGCGGTTCCGTCGTCGACCCCGCCTCTGGCTTCGTGTTTCGCGTTGCTTTTAAATTGGCTTCCAAGCTCTTCCAATTCTTCTCTCTTAATGGCTTCCAAAATTCCTTTTCTAATTGCTTCGATCGCTCAGTCTGAGCAATATCAAACTCACCATATTTGGGAGCCAACCTGTCATAGAGAGTCGGAAGGGCGAGTCTCAGAAGGTCGTGAGGAGAGTTGGCCAACCCACACTCCCAGAACAGCTTGAAGTTCTCGTCTATGAAATAGACGGTCCCTGAACGACTGACTGCGACGTCGTTCTTGACATGGCGCTTATCTCCAACAAGCGTGATGACATTCGATCGGGCCAGCTTGTACCGGGCGGCCCACTCTTTGGCCCTGGCGAGGCTTGGAGGGTCGTATTGATCATCGAGTAGCAATCCATGAACGACCATGACCTTTTCGTTGTCTTCAAAGCCATAGCTCTTGAGCAGGTGACTGAGACTTGGGAAGCCTGTCTTTCCTTTCTTTGGAGGCCAATTGTTGCCTCCGGCGATAGTCGTGGAGGCGGGGGACTGAATTCCTGCCAGATGAAAGAGGATCACCTTGCCTTTGAAGCTGGAGAGCTTGACTTCCTTACCCTCAAGGGTCTTCAACTTGAGGTCGGGAAAGGCTGCTCCGACTTTGGCAGGCCAGGGCTGGGCAACTTTTGTGACGCTCTTAGCTGGGTGTTTTGCCCTCGACTTTTTAGCACCCTTAGGCTTGCAGGCTGGAAAACTGGCCAGCAGACCAAGGATGCAGACGTGGACGACAAATTTAGACAGGGACCTCATAGCCACGGCTCCGAACTCTCAAATGGGGGCGTTAGGTTTCGCGGCTACAATCGTATAGCTAATTGGCTTCTTGATATAGCTCTTTATTGATATTTATTTCGAACGGATTGGGATTTTGGCGCATCAGTGATTCTTCAAATCCGAGTCATGGGTACTCCGCCTTTGGGAGCGAGGGTGACGGAACGCCGCATCACTCCGGGGTATTTCTTGCTCTTTAGCTCTAATTGAAACTCTTTGAGAATGGTCGCGAGGGCAATTTTGAATTCATATTCGGCGAAAGCCGCCCCTATGCAGCGCCTGACTCCGCCCCCAAACGGGAGATACTCCGTACTTGTGTATTTCTTTCCGATAAATCGCTCTGGCTTAAATGTCTTGGGATCGGGGTAGATATCGTCTCTTTGGTGGGTGAGATAAATGCACGGTGAAAGCACTGTTCCCTTGGGATAATCGTAGCCTCCAAGCGTTACATCGTCCTGAAGACAACGAGCCACAATGGGCACAATAGGTTCTATTCGCAAAGTCTCCTTTACGACTCCATTGAGATAGGGGAGCTGCATCATGGAAGCAAGATCGTCCTTCGCGACGGTACCCAGCTCTTCCATTAACTGAGAATAGACCCTTGGGTTGGCGTGAACCCAATAAAGCGCCCAAGACAAGGCAGTGGCCGTTGTTTCGTGACCCGCGACAAGAAGGGTCAACAACTGATCGCGAATTTCTTGCGCGCTTAACTCTCGGCCGTCTTCGTGGTGGGCCCTAAACATGAGGGAGAGGATGTCTTCTTTATCTGTCGTTTGATGGCGTCTCGTGCTGATCTCTTCGAAGATCAACGCATCGACCCGATCACGCTCTTCCAAATACTTTGACCATCCTGTCAGGGGACCAAGTCGTCTCTGGAAGAGAGGAAGCAGTAATAAGCCCGAGGAGAAGGCGCTGCTTAGCATTCCGTTGAGGGCATCTTGAAAATCATTGAAGCGGGGGCTGTCTTCGAGTCCAAAGACAGCGCGTAGGATCACGGCCAGGGAGATCTCTCCCATGAGACCTTGGATCTCTCGGCTTTGACCTTTTTCCCACTGGCTCATGCGGCTTCGAGTGATCTCTTGGATGAGCGGGCCATAGACCTTCATGCGTTGTCCATGGAAGGGGGGATTGAGTAAACGTCGTTGCTTAAGATGCTCGGCGGAGTCGCTGACCAGGAGCGAGAACTCGCCTAAGAAGGGCTTGACGAGGTCATTGCCCTGGCCAGCGTAAAAGATGTCGGGATCGCCTTCAAAGACTTCTTTGATGTGCTTGGGATTGCTGAGAAAGACGAGGTTTCCGAAGGGAGGCACTTTTATTAGGAAGACATCGCCGAAGCGTTTCTTGTTCTTCTCCATGAAGTCGATGGGTCGCAAGATCCAGTGAAAGGCTTGAATGAAGCCGGGGGATTTTGGGCCGGGAGGGAGCCCCATGGGCGTCGCTTTCGTGCTTAAAAACCAAGAGTCGAAGACAAAATAACACAGGTCATCTCCCAGCTAGTGGGCAATAAATCTCATCTGACCGGGGAAAGTCGATGAGGAAAGGCACGGGCTCGTGGTAAAGCTTTGAGCGGCGGAGTATTATGAAGGGAATGCAATCAATTTGCATATAGATACGTCAACACCCCGCAGGAGTCGAAGATCCTTCTATGACCGAAAAGACGAGTGAGAAAGACGCCGAGGAGTGTCCAGAGAAGATTCGCGAGCATCGCGATGAATTGACGAAGAAATATAAGATGGTGACGGAGAGGCATCTCCGCTCGACGAGCAAAGCCGTGTTGTTGGATCAGGTGATTCATCTCTCGGCTCATCCTCACAGTTTTGATGCGCTCTGCGATGGCTACATGGACATCGCCATGCAATCTTGCAATGCCGAGTCGGGGGCGCTGTATATGCATGACGCCCACAGCGATGAGATTTATTTCGCCACGGCTCGTGGACCGAAGGCCGAGAGCGTTTTAGCTTTGGATGTAACTTTCAAGCCGGGTGAAGGCTTGGTTGGAGCATGTTTCGAAGCGGAGCAATTGATTGCGATTTCGGATGTCACGCGGGACCCGCGTTTCTCTAAGGAAGTCTCAGACGCCGTCGGTTATGAAGTTCGGTCGATACTGACGGTGCCCATTACCAAAGAGGGTCACGCGATTGGCTGTATCCAAGTGATCAACAAAGAAGAAGGCAATGAGTTCACTCCTGATGAGACGGAGTGGTTTCAAGCCCTTGGCCGCTATGCGGGTTATTCCTTTGGATTGTTCCTCGAATTTCAACTTGCAGAGCAGGCGATCGCTAAGCTTGAGGCCGCCGCAGAAACAAAGAACGCCGACTGAGGCGAGACTGGAGTCGCAATGAATTTGGACGCACTTTTAACGTTGATGCGCCAGCGCCTCGCCTCGGACCTCCATCTGCGGGAGGGGCGTCCACCGCTCATGAGAGTGGGGGGCGATTTGCTCCCTACGGAGCATCCTGTTCTCGATTCGAACAACCTCTGGAATCTGATCGCTCCGGCTTTGAATGAGACCTTGGTTGCGAAGTTAGAGACAGAGCGAGAGGTGGACATCGACTACGAGGTCCCAGGAGTGGCTCGTTTTCGCTTGAACGTCTTTTATTCAAAGGCGCGAATCGGCGCCGTGATTCGATTGATTCCTCTGGATGTGCCAACCATTGACATGTTGGGCCTGCCTCCAGTGCTCAAGGACCTCTCGGTGAAACCTCATGGGCTCTTCCTCGTGACGGGGCCAACCGGGAGCGGAAAGTCGACGACCTTGGCGTCCTGCGTTGAGCACATTAATCAGACACGTCATTGCCATGTGATTACGATTGAAGATCCCATCGAGTTCGTCTACCAAGACAAGAAGGCGACCATTACTCAGCGCGCCCTTGGACGGGATTCTCTCGATCATAAGCGAGCCCTAAGGGCGGCGCTTCGTCAGGATCCCGATGTGATCCTCGCCGGGGAGATGCGCGACCGCGAGACCATGGAGCTTGCCATTCATGCGGCCGAGACCGGGCACCTTGTGCTCTCAACCTTGCATACGAACGATGCGAAGCAAACCATCGATCGCATCCTCGACTCCTTTCCTGCCGATGTGCAAAAGGGTGTTCGCCGGATGCTGTCTGTCTCTTTGGTCGGCGTTGTCTGTCAGCGGCTGATCAAGAGAGCCTCAGGGCAAGGACGAATTCCCGCTTTGGAGATCTTGGTGAATTCACCGGCGATACGCGAGTTGATTGAGAAGGGCGACACCATGGGCATGGACAAGACGATTGCTTCGTCCCAGTCCTATTGGCGCATGCAGACCTTCAATCAGTCCCTGGCCCAGCTTGTTCAGGACAGGCTGATCCTCCCCGAGGAAGCGCTTAAGAA
>JARGOJ010000238.1:0-329 GCA_029210225.1 Planctomycetota bacterium | reverse complement strand
TCATGATGCGTGGCTTTGGCCGGAACAAGAGCAACTTCGGAAACTACTCACAGACCGACGAAGATCGCGCCGCAGATTCCGCCCGGCGAGCGAAGGAGGCCGAGGTCCAAGCACAAAATGTCCAGAAGGCCCAAGCAGCTGCACAAGCGGAGCAACAGGCCCAACAAGGTGGTGTGCGCCGTGACAATCAAAAGGGAACGGTTATGACGGGGCGATTTGGCAAGGCGGCCCTAAGAAAGCACCAGGGACGCCGCCAGTGATTGGGGCTTAGCCTTCGCTGGGGCGGCGGTCTTCGAGCTCGCCAGGATTTTGAACGTAGAGTTCGCTGT